>CAZFUK010000277.1:0-2542 GCA_964522005.1 uncultured Anaerolineales bacterium
CGAGACGAGGTTCGCCTCGGGCGTGAGCAGCTCCAGGCGGATCATCGTCGCGGCCAGCCCGCCGAGCACAAACGCCACGGTGACGGTGATGAGGTAGAGGATGGCGATGCGCTTGTGGTCGGTGGTCAGCAGCCACGACCGAACGCCATAACTGATGTTGAGGTAGTGTTCTCGACGCGGTAAGCTAATGGTTGCCATAGTCTATCTCCCACTCCCACTCGGCGCGGCCCCCGGGCTTTGCGCCTTGATGTACGCCAAG
This sequence comes from uncultured Anaerolineales bacterium, assembly GCA_964522005.1. Lineage (GTDB taxonomy): Bacteria > Chloroflexota > Anaerolineae > Epilineales > JAHCIE01 > JAHCIE01. The sequence continues at coordinate 260 of CAZFUK010000277.1, forward strand.
AGCTGATCCAACTGGTCGTTCGACACGCGGCCCTGGAACGACGGCATCACATTCTGGTAGCCCGCCACAATCTTGGCCCCGGGCGCGACAATGGACTCGCGCAGATAGTTGTCGTCGGCCTTGACGGTCTGGCCGCCTTCCAGCTTCACGTCGGTATTGTAGATGCCGGCCAGCGACGGGCCAGGTCCGCCGCCTTCGGGGCGGTGGCAGGCCGCGCAGCCGAGGGTGGCGAACAGCAACTCGCCCGCCTGGGCCGGCGAGACCTGGGGCGCGTTCTGCGCCTGCGTCCGCCCGCCGCTCGCCAGCCACTGCTCGTAGGCCGACGGCTCCATGACGTAGATCGTGCCGATCATGTTGGAGTGCTGGGTGCCGCAGTACTCGGCGCAGAAGATGTGGTACTCGCCCACCTTAGTCGGCTCGAACCAGATGGTCTGGTAGCGGCCCGGCACCGTGTCGCCCTTGACGCGGAAGGCCGGAATGAAGAAGTCGTGGATGACGTCCTGGGAGGTCATGGTGAGCTTGACGGGCCGCCCGAGCGGGACGTGCAGCTGGTTGATCTCTTCCTGCCCGTCGGGGTGGATGATCTTCCACATCCACTGCCGCCCGATGACATAGATCTCCATGGCGCCGGCCGGGGGCTTGTTCAGGTTGATGTACTCAATCCCCGACCAGGCGAACATCGCCAGCGCCAGGCCCAGCGGGATGAACGTCCAGGCCAGTTCCAGGCGGTTGTCGCCGTGGATGACCTCGGGGACTTCATGCTCGGACTTGCGCCGGTACTTGATCGTGAAGTAGACCACGAGCGCGAAGACCAGCAGCGTGAAGAACAGCGAGAGGCCCGAGAGCGCGAAGAACACCGCGTCTACTCGCCACGCCATTGTGGAGGCCTGCTCAGGCATAAATGGAATACCGGGCATACCTTACTCCATCACAAGTTCAAGGGACTAGAGGTACTCGACGTGTCCCCGCATCGCCTCTGGGTCGAGCACCTGGTAAACTAACATCAGACCCTGCACAACTTCACCGATGGACAACCGTCGTGTGGCGTAGACTATGCCAGCGTGTTCAATCCCCGCCGCGTTCAGCCGAAGGAAGTCTTTGTCGTGCGTAAAGATCACTCGACTCTCAGCTAGCGCCCAGGCGAGGTGCTGCTCATCCGCCGCGCCGCGCATTCCTGCTTCAGCCACCGTTAGAGCGTCCACACCCTGCTTACGCAGTTCCAGGACCACCACTCGCGGTACATGCTCGTCTAGATAGAACTTAATTCTCTCCGGCATCAGGCCGCTGTCCGCTGAGTCTATGCTTTAGCTTGGATGGGTACTGTCGCCGCATCTCCTCCGCGAACGCTTCATCGTCCTGGATCGCCTGATCAATCTCGTCCTGGTGATCGAAGTAGTAGGCCAGGGCCGCGTAGATATCGGCGAGACTTAGGTCGTACTCAGCCGCGATCTCGTCCACGCTCATCCCCATGCGTTCATGCCAGATGGCGATGTTCTCAACCGTAATCCGACGGCCGGCGATACGAGGCTTACCCCCGACAATACCAGGTGTCAGTTCGATATGTTGGTCGAGCGTCTTGATGGTCATCGCTCCTCACTCGCCTCCATGTACCAAAGTCTACGATGTCGGAGATTGAGGAGGATTGCTTGGGCCTTCTCGCCGCACCATCATCACCAGCAGAATACCGAGACCAAGCATGGTGACAAGACCGCCGACGCGCACGGCGTTCAGGATGGCGACGCTGTAGCGGCCGACGTTCGGGTCATAGCGGTAGCAGAATAGCAGCACCTGGTCGAGCAGATTGCCGATCTTGTTGTCGGCCGCTTCCACCACACTCAGGCGCAGGTCGGTGGCCGAGAAGGTCGGCGCGTACAGGTAACGCGAGACGCGGCCCTTGGGCGTCAGGACCATGAAGGCGGCCGGGTGGGCGTACTCGCCGGTCTCCGGGTCGTAGGTGTAGCGGAAGCCGACGGCCTCGGTCACGCGCTTGATGGCCTCCTCGTCGGCGGTCAGGAAGGTCCAGCCCGTATCCACGCCAGGCCGAGGGTAGCGGCGCACGTAGGCGCGCTTGGTCTCGGCGGCGATCTGCGGCGTCTCACGCGGGTTGATGCTTAGGGTGACAATGCGGTACTGCTCGCCAACCTTCAACGAAATATCGCCCAGCTTGCCCACCAGATCGCTCCGCACGTCGACGTTCACGGCAGCACGCAGATGAGCATCACCAGCGCCGAAGGCGTCGCCCTCGCCCAGCGTTTCGGCGTCAGCCGCGTCGTGCTGGCGCGC
>CAZFUK010000277.1:2552-5876 GCA_964522005.1 uncultured Anaerolineales bacterium
GCAGTTATAGTAGTTCAGCGTCAGGATGACCGGGCGGCCGTCGAGCAGGTCCCCCAGGGTCACCGAGCGCCACGCTTCATCACGAAAGACCACGTCCAGCGGAACCTGGGCATCCAGCCGCTGGTCCACGCCGATGGCGTCGAGGATCGCCGGCTTGGGCGGCTCGGCATAGGCCAGGCCGTGGGGCAGGCCGAGCGCCGCCGCGCAGAGCGCCAGCAACACACGGACAATCTGAGTCCACCGCTTCATAGCTATCCGCCAACTTTCTACACACGTTCCAAAGGCTTACTTGTTCTGGTCAATCACGCGCCCCGAACTGGAGTCCACCGGCTTGGGCTGTTCGGGCGAGGCGGCATTCGGGCGGCTCGGCAGGCCCTTCTGCAGCAGCAGGTCAATGGCCCGCTCGATGGGGATGCGCGCCGCGTTGCTGTTCTTGTCGGACCAGGCGTAGTTCTCCAGGTTCTGCTGCTCGCGGGCTTGCAGTTCCTGCCGCTCAATGGTGCGGATGGCGCGGGCACGGGCGCCTTCGGGCAACTCGCGGTCTTCCGGCTGCACCGCCCGCTTGACAATCCCCTGCTGCGGCAGGCCGATGTAGATCGGGCCTTGCGCCACGACCGACTGCATCACCGCCGTGACCACAAACGAGAGGCCGACGATGAGGGCCACCACGGTCAGGAAGATGTACACCGGGCGGGTGTTGACCTGGTCGCCCTCGTGGCCGATCTCGACCGATTCGCGCGACACCGCGCCTTCGGGACCGATGTACGGCCCCTCATCGCCCGGCGGCTGCTTACGGCCCTCGGTACGGACCTTGCCGCGTCCCTCGCCTGGGCCACCCACGAGCGGCTGCTGCCGCCAGTTGCCATGCTGCCCCGACGGGCTATTCGGACCTCGATTCTCACTCATACACCACCTCTTACTCGCTAGTGCTCCTCGGCATGCCCGGCGACGGCCGGCAGCGGCAGTTTCGGGTCGTTGAGCGGCAGAATGGGACGGTTCTGGAGTTCGCGCAGGAACAGGAAGAACCAGACGCCACCCAGCCCCACCGGGGCCGCGATGTCCAACCAATGCACCCTCAGGGCACTGGCGCTCCAGACAGGGGCGACCATCCAGAACAGGTCCACCAGGCGCATCACCAGGAGCAGGGCCGCCACCGCCGCCAGGGTCTTCCAGTTGCGCTTGATGTCCTGCGAGATGAGTAGGGCGAAGGGTAGCAGGAAGCTCAGCACGACAATGGCGATGGCGATATACTCCCACCCGCCCGTCAGGCGGCGGATGTACCAGGGGATTTCCTCCTGGAGGTTGGCGTACCAGATCAGCAGGTACTGTGAAAAAGCGAAGTAGCCCCAGATGAACATGAAGCCGAACATGATGCTGCCGAGGTCGCTCAGGATTTTGGGCGACACCACGCTCGCCATCGGCTCATAGCGCGACATGAGGGCAATGACCAGGATGATGAAGGCCAGCGCCGCCAGCAAACCGCCCATCGCCAGCAGCGCGCCGTAGATGTGCGAGAACCAGTGCGGCTCCAGCGACATCAGCCAGTCAAAAGCGCCGAAGGTGGCCGTGAGACCGAACAGCACCAGGCCCGCCGCGCTGAGCGAGGACATGCGGTTGGCGACCTGCTGGTCATACCCCTCGTCCTGCTGGCGCGACCACTTGTTGAGGTAGTACATCAGGCCGACCCAGACGACCAGGTAGATGACGGCGCGGATCCAGAAGAAGGGCACGTTCAGGTACGGACTCTTGTGCAGCAGCAGCGGGTCTTCGGCCACGTGCTGCGGGTCGGCCCACTCGTACAGGTAGCGCATGCCGAACAGGAAGGGCAGCACGAAAATGCCCAGGTAGGGCAGGGTGCGGGTCGCGGCCTCACATAGCCGCCGTGTCACCGCGCCCCATGCGCCGCCCGCCAGGTTGTGAATCATCACCACGGCGAGGCAGCCAAGGGTGATGCCCAACCAAAAGGTAAAGGCGATGAGATAAGAGTGATAGAACTGCTCGGGGGTGAGTACCCAGCCCAGGGCGGTCAAGACCAGCCCCACCGCGCCCACGATCCCCGCGCTGCGCTGCCAGCGCCCCACTTCGGGCGGCGCGGCATTAGTCATGTTGAGCATGCTCTACTCCCCCGCGTCGAGCCGCGTGCGTTCCTCGGGCGACAGGTCCTGAGCGTTAGCGTTCTGACTCAGTTGCAGCGCCCGGATATAGGCGACAATCGCCCAGCGGTCGCCGACGGGAATCTGATGCGCGTAGTTGGGCATCTGGCCCCAGCCATTGGTGATGACGTCGTAGAAGTGGCCGACCGGCGACTGGCGCAGGCGCGGGTCGTGCAGCGAGGGCGGCGGAGCAAAGCCGCGCTGCACCACTACCCCGTTGCCCTGGCCGTCGGCGGCGTGGCACGGCGTGCAATAGATGTTGTAGCGTTCCTGGCCGCGCTGGACCAACTCGCGGGTGACCGGCACCGGGAACTGGTCTACGTCGGTCGCCTTGCCGTCCGCGCCGGTGGTCTTGCCCGTGTAATACGCCGTGTCCTCGCGCAGGAAGCCGCGTGGGACGGTGTTCTGCACCAGCGGCCGCGACGACGTGCCGTCCGGGAAGAAGTTGTTCGGCTCCAGCGGCTCGTAGCGCGGCTGCGCCGCCATCGCCTGCCAGCTCATCTTGGGGCTACAGCCCGCCAGCGCCAGACAGGTGATACACAGCAGGCTCAGCCAGACCAACCGCATCGTCCGCCTGTCCTCCGCCTTCTGCTTTCCGCCTTCTGCTGTCTGCCTTCCGTCGTCCGTCGTCCGTCGTCCGTCATCAATGTGGAACATCCGACACCTCGTAAGCGCCCAGGTCGATCAGGAACCGCCGCGTCTCCGGCAGGTTGAACTGCGGGTCGCTCGCGTGAATCGCCAGGAAGAAGCGGTCCTGGCTGGCGCGGGCGAAACGGTCAATGTTGAACAGCGGGTGGTAGGGCTGCGGCAGGCCGTTGAGGGCCAGCATGCCGAACACCGCGCCAAACGCCGCGAACAGAATGGTCGTCTCGAAGGTCGGCACGATGAAGGCCGGGATGCTCGCCAGGGGCTTGCCGCCGATGTTCATGGGATACAGGATGACCGACACCCAGTACTGGAGGCCCATCCCCACCAGCAAGCCGGTGATGCCGCCGCCCAGGACGATCTCCGGGATCCAGGTCTTGCGGAAGTTCAGCGCCTGGGCCAGACCGTGGACCGGGTACGGCGTGTACGCATCAAGCTTGGTATAGCCCGCGTCGCGGGTATCATGCACCGCCTCGACGAGTTGATCGGGCGTCTCGAACTCGGCCAGCAGGCCGTAAATGGGTGG
>CAZFUK010000277.1:5976-7051 GCA_964522005.1 uncultured Anaerolineales bacterium
CTGTCGCCCCCGGCCTCTTCGCTTTCCTCGGTCCGCGCCAGCAACTCGCGCATCTCGAAGGTAGAGATGACGGGCAGGACGCGGATGAACAGGAAGATGAAGGTCAGGAACATGCCGATGGTCCCGATGTAGAGCGAGAAGTCCCAGAACGTCGGCGCGTAGTTGTTCCAGACGGCCGGGATGAAGTCGCGGGCCAGGCTGGAGACGATGATGTTGAAGCGCTCCATCCACATGCCGACGTTGATGACCATGGCGATGAGCCACAGGGCGACCACGTTCGTGCGCACCCGCTTGATCCAGATCAACTGCGGGATGACGACGTTGCAGGTCACCATAGACCAGAAGATAGTGGCATAGGGACCGAACCAGCGGGCGACGAAGAACTGGTACATCTCATACTCGTTGCCACTGTACCAGGCGATGAAGTGCTCGGTGACGTAGCCGTAGGCCACCACCAGCCCGGAGACGAGCATGACCTTCGCCATGTTCTCCAGGTGGCGCATGGTGATGAAGTCTTCCAGGCCGTAGGCGACGCGCAGCGGTATCGCTAGCGTCAGCACCATGGCGAAGCCGGCGTAGATGGCGCCCGCCACGAAGTAGGGGGGGAAGATGGTCGCGTGCCAGCCAGGGATAACCGCCGTGGCGAAGTCGAAACTCACCACGGTGTGGACCGAGACCACCAGGGGGGCGGCCAGAGCGGCCAGCAGGAAGTAGGCGCGCTCGTAGCGGATCCAGTGGCGGGCCGAGCCGCGCCAGCCCATCGCCAGCAGGCCGTAGATGACCTGCGGGACGCGCTTGGTGGCGCGGTCGTCAGCCGTGCGCCGGTTCCCCCCTCAAGTGTCATTTGCGGCGCCCCCGTCACCGCCGAAGGGGGACGCATGGTGGTTGAGGAGTACGGCAACAGGCGGCTTAGCCAGTTTGATGCTTCTGGCGTCTTGCGCTGGCAAAGTGGCGATACGTCTACCCCGCTATCGTCATCAACGCCCGCTGTAATTTCAGTGGCGGCGAACGGCGACTCAACCTACGCCGTGGGCGACCGTTTGCGTCGTGTGAACGCGTCCGGCGGCGTAATGTT
>CAZFUK010000278.1:0-4587 GCA_964522005.1 uncultured Anaerolineales bacterium
GGCCAACGGTACTATCCGTTGGCCTCTTTTGTGCTATTAGGGAGAAAGGCGAGCGAGCGACCCCCGGCGGGCAGGACAGGGGCGGTGTGCCGCGCTCGCCCAGATGCATGCCCACGAAGGAATAGTCAGGCCATGACCATGTTCAGCCAGGTTCAGAGGACTGCCCCCATGATCCAGATGCAAGGGGTGGTCAAACAGTTTGGGTCGGCGACCGTCATTGATGAGATTAGTCTCGACGTGCCACGCGGGAGTATTTACTGCTTCATCGGCCCCAGCGGGTCGGGCAAGACGACGGTGATTCGCCTGTTGAACGGCGTCTACGCGCCGACGAGCGGCGACGTCGAGGTCATGGGGAAGCAGCCCACGCGCTGGACGACCGCCGACCGCGAGCAGGTCGGCTACATGCCCCAGTTGTTCGTCCTCTATCCCAACCTGAGCGTCGAGGAAAACGTAGATTTCGCGGCCAGTTCGTATGGCATGGGCTGGTGGGCGCGGCGCAAGCCCAAGCGCGAGCTGCTGGAGTTCGTCGGGCTGTGGGAGCACCGCCGCAAGCTGGCCCGCTCCATCTCCGGCGGCATGCAGCGCCGCCTGGAGCTCACCTGTGCCCTGATCCATGACCCCGTGCTCATCTTCCTGGACGAGCCGACGGCCGGCATTGACCCCATCCTCCGCGCCACGGTCTGGGAGCATCTGCGCCACCTGCGCGACCAGGGCAAGACCATCTTTGTGACGACGCAGTACGTCACCGAAGCCGAGTACTGCGACCGCGTGGGGCTGATCAACAAGGGCCGCCTCATCGCCGACGGGACACCCGACCAGGTGCGCAAGATGGCCTACGGGGGCGAGGTGATACGGCTGACGTCCGACCGCCTGACAGGCGAAGTCCTGCGGCACATCGAGGAGTTGCCCCAGGTGGTGAACGGCAGGAGCCAACGCATCACCCGCACCACGGCCGAGTTGACAGTGGACGAGGCGTCTACGGCCATGCCGCTCATCCTGGGCGTGATGACCAACTACGGCATCCCCCTGGAACAGATCACGATTGAGGAAATTAAGCCGCCCTACGACGATGTCTTTGTCCGGCTTATCCAGGACGAGGAGAAGCTGGCGCGGACGATGGAGAGACTGGCATGAGAAGCTTACTGAAGTCCATCATCCGCCTGTCGGCCTTTGTGTCCAAAGAGAGCCGCGAGGTGCTGCGCCAGCCCTGGCTCGTCGTCAGCCTGATTCTGGGGCCGTTTACCATTCTTGCCTTGTTTGGTCTTGGCTATCGGGGCGAGCCGGCCGTCCTGAACACGGTCGTCGTCGCGCCGAACGACCCGGGGCTCCAGAATGAAGTGGAACAATACGCCAAAACCCTCGGCAAGCAGTTGCGGCTGCTCCAGTTGATTCCGGACGCCGCCCTGGCCGCCGAGATCAGCTCGCGTGACGAGGCCAGCCTGGGCGACCGCGTGGGCAAGGTCGAGGGGCTGCTGCGGCAGTATGGCGCCGACGTCGTCGCCAGCTTCCCGCCCGACGCCGCCCAGCGTATTCAGCGCGGCGAAGCCGCCCCCTTGGTGCTCTACTACGACACGGTGGACCCGGTCCGCGACCAGTACATCGCGTCGTTTGGCCTGATCTACACCTACGAAGTCAACCGCCGCGTCCTGACCTCGGCCGCCCAGCAGACCCAGGGCCGCACCACCGCGCTGGCCGACGATGTGGGCCGCATGCGCCAGCAGATTACGGGCGTCCGCTCGGCGGTCCAGGCGGGCGACCGGCAGCGCGCCTCGCAAGAAGCCGGGCAGTTGAGCCAGACGACCGACCGCGTCGCCACGGCCATTGAGACCTCGGCGGGCATCCTGGGCGGGGTGCAGTCCAGTGTCGGCGGGGGCGGCCAGGCGCAGTCGGCCGAGTCACAGCAGGCCGTGAGCGCGGCCCGCGAGTTGCGCCAGCAGACGGGCACCCTGCGCTCGGACCTAGACCAGGGTCCGTCACTGGACCAGAACCGACGGCTGGACGACCTGACGCGCATCGAGCGCGGCCTGAACCAGCTTGAACCCGCTATCACGGAGTTCAACCGCATTCCGCCCCAGGTGCTGGCCGCGCCGTTTACCAACGTGACGCAGAACGTGGCGCCGCTGCGGCCCAACTTCGTGACGTTCTACGCGCCCGGCGTGCTCGCGCTGCTCCTCCAACACCTGGCGATTAGCATGGCGGCCCTGTCGCTGGTGCGCGAGCGGTTGCTGGGGGCGCTTGAAGTGTTCCGCGTCGGCCCGCTGTCCGCCTTCGAGGCGCTGGCGGGCAAGTACCTCAGCTTTATCGCCCTGTCGCTGGTGGTCGGCCTGATCTTGCTAGCCTTGCTGGCCCTGGGCCTGGGCGTCCCGCTCCAGGGGGGCGTGCCGCCGACGGGGCTGAGCCTGCTAATGCCCAGTGGCGAGTGGGTGGGCCTCACGCATCTGCTCTACCTCGGCCTGACGCTGCTCCTGCTCATCTCGGCCTCGCTGGGCATCGGCTTCGTCATCTCGGCCGTCTCGACCTCGGACAGCCAGGCGGTGCAACTCTCGATGATTGTCCTGCTGGCGTCCATCTTCTTTAGCGGCTTCTTCCTGCCCCTGGAGACGCTCTACGGCCCGGCGCGGGTCATCGCCTCGCTGTTGCCTGTGACCTATGGCATCCAGGCGCTTCAGGCGGGCATGCTGCGCGGTGAACACCTGTTGGGGGCCAACTTGCTGACGGGCGCGAACGTACCGCTCAACCAGCTAGCCCTGATCGCCCTGCTGCTGATGACACTCGCCCTGTTCATCGCCTCGCTCCTGCTGTTCCAACGCCAGTTGAAAGGCACGTGAGGCGGCGTCTGCCAGACCTGACAGGTTTTTGGGAACCTGTCAGGGCAGGTGCTGCTCCGGGTTCTGCGAAATCGTCATAGACACAGTAACGCTCTTTGGGGTACAATAGGGGAGGCAGGATCCATGAATCAAGGAGGGCTTTAGCATGGCAGAGCAGAGAATCCCGCTCAGCGTCCTGTTTGGGGCGGTGGCGCAGTCCATGGCCGAGAACCAGGCCTATCTCAACAGTCTGGACGGCAGCAATGGCAACACCGGTGATAACTATGTCCACAACTGGCAGGTGGTTCAGCAGGCGGTGACGCAGGCGGAGCGGCGCCAGGCCGACAGCGGCACGGCCATGATGATGGCGGCGCGGGCGCTCCAGCGCCAGGGCCAGGGGCGCACGGCCCAGATGTACTCGTCGGGGCTGGCGCGGGCGGCCACGCAGTTCGCCGGGCAAAGCGGGGTCAGCATGACCGATTTTCTGCCCCTCTTGGAAGGCTTGCTGGGTGGGATGCAGGGCACGACCAACCGCCGTCCCGGTGAAGGTTCGCCCATGGACGCGCTGCTGCCGGGCATCCTGGGCTACCTGGCGGCCAAGCAGCAGGGCGCCGACGACCAGCAGGCGCTGATGAGCGCCCTGGGACAGGCGATGGGCATGACGGGCATGGCGGGCGGCGGGCAGGGGGCAGCTGCGCCCCGGCCCGGTGGCGGTCTGGGTGACCTGCTCGGCTCGCTCCTGGGTGGCGGGATGGCCGCCCCCGCGCCGCAGCCGCAGCCGCAGTCGCCCCTGGGGGGCGGCGGTGACTTACTCGGGCCGCTCATCCAGCAACTCCTCGGCGGTGGGCTAAGCGACGCGCCCGCCCCCGCGCCCCAGGCCCCGCGCCAGCAGCCCAGGCCGCGCCAGGCGCCGCCGCCGGACCAGAACCCGAACCTGGGGCTGGAGGAACTGCTCAAGGGCCTGCTGGCCGGCCCGCAGGGTGGGCCAGGGTTGCCCGACCAGGCGCCCTCCGCCCCGGCGCCCCAGACCCCCTATGGCCGCGACTACCAGCCGCCCGCGCAGCCCGATCCCGGCGCGGCCGGCGGGGCGGCCCTGCTGGAGGGCCTGCTGCGCGGGTTGATGGGTGGGCAGGCCGGCGGTGAGGACCAGGCCGGCCCCGCGCCCAGTCGCCCCACCACGCCCATGTCGCCGCGTGTCGGGCGGCGGGGCGAGGTCTCGGAGGCCTAGCCGTGTCGCGGGAGAGCCTGCTCGCGCTAGGGGCCGCCTTCGCCGACCGCCTCCCCTGGCTCGTCCTGCTCGTCATCGTCTGGACGATCTTCCCCTGGCTGGACCGGGCGGCGCGCCGCTTTATCCAGAGCCGGCTGCTGCGGCTGACGCAACGGCGCGACCTGGAGGCGGTGACGGCGGGCTTCCTGCGCTACGCCCGGCTGTTCGTCGTCGCGCTGCTCATCCTTCAGATTTTCGGCCTGTCGGGGGTGGTCAGCACGGCCCTGGCGTCGGTCGGCTTCGTCGGCCTGGTGCTCGGCCTGGCCGCCCAGACCGTCGCCTCGAACATGGTGGCGGGGATTTTTCTGCTGCTGGATAATGAGATCAACGTGGGGGACCGGATCGAGATGGGCGCGGTCCAGGGCGTCATCCAGGACATCCGGCTGCGCTCCACGCTCATTACCCTGGATGACGGCACGCTGGCGCTGGTGCCCAACAAGAAGCTGGTGGATGAGGTGGTGCTGAACCGCACACGGGCGCAACCACCGTCGGCCGTAAAAACGTAGGACAGGC
>CAZFUK010000278.1:4687-7034 GCA_964522005.1 uncultured Anaerolineales bacterium
ATCTTAACCCATGCCGAGGTCGGCGCAGGTGATGCCGCCGCCGATGGGCGGGGTCGCCTGCACGTGGATGTTGACGTAGGTGCGGTCAGAGAAGATAGACTGGTACTGGGTCGGCGAGAGCCAGGCCGTCACCCGGCCCGTGCCCGAGCGGTCCACCTGGATGTTGGGCAGGGACTGAACGATCCCGCCCTGCGCCGAACACGTGCCGCGATGGAAGTGCATGGCGTGGGCGGAGTTCGGCTCCAGGCCCCAGACGATGATCTTGACCTGGTAGTCGCCGCTGGCGGCGCGCTGCAAGTAGACGACCCCCTGGCGGACGCCGTTGGCCGTCTTGAACTCGCCGTTGTAGGTGATGGTCGGTTCGGCCGCCGCCGCGGAGAGGGCAGTGAGGAGCAGGAGCAGGAACGCGAACACGAGAGAGAGTCGCCGCATGGTGTGTCCTCCAAAGGGTGGGGTGGGATGAATGTTCAGTCGCTGGGGGGACTGACGCGACGCCGTGCCGGTCTATGCTCTTAGTACGTTAGGAGCGGGCTGGTTGGATGAGTCTATGCAGCGCGGCCTGGGGGGACTTAATCGCCCAGGCCGCGCGCTCGCAAGGTCTACTTGATGGTGAGGGTGCCACGCATGGATGTCGAGTGGCCCGGTACGTTGCAGTAGTAGTCGTAGGCGCCGGGCTGGAGGGCGGGCACGTTCAGGTTGACGCTCTGGCCGCCGTTGATGCCCACACCGGAGTTCCAACTGTCGGGGACGCCCACATCCCCCGACGGCAACTTGAGGACGAAGGAGTGCTGGAGCGAGCCGGCGTTGCGGAAGGTGAAGGTCAGCGGCTTGCCGGCCGGGCCGTCCAACTGGGTCTGTTCGTAGAGGATGTCGCGGCCGACCACCGTGTACGCGCCCTCGGCGGCTTTGGCGGCCGGGCCAGACGACACGGCGGGGAGCACGCCCTGGAACAGGCGGCCCACGTTGCCCTGGCCAAAGTACAGCAGGAAGACGTAGATCGTCAGGAACACAGCGCCAGCGCCAATCAGCAGTGAGACAAGGCGGGCGATAATCCCGCCGGGGGCAGTCGTCTTAGTCGCATCCATGCCAGGCCAGGTCTCCTTATCCAGTGGGATGAACGGTTCGGTGGGGACCGCGATGATAACGCGATGATTGTAGCGAAGTTGGCCGCGCGGGTCAACTCCACGTGAGACACGCCTTCCCCAGGGTAAGAACGACTCGGCCAGCGACACCAAAAAGAGGTGCCCAGGGTCTTGACGACCTATGTTATAATCGAATCAGACCGACGCTGCTTCCTCGGCAGGGGCCGTGCCCTGGGGCTGGGACAGGGATAAGGCATACATCTTGCTTTTGAGGACGCATCATGGTCAGGCGGCCGCCTCGTGGCTGAGGCGGGCCACTGGTTCGACAACTTAACCAGTTCAGTGTCAATGACGACATGGAGGTGCGCAGGTGCTCTATCAGAGCGAACTGGAACTGCCCCGCGACGTGCGGGACGTGCTCCCGACGGGAGCCTTGGAGATGTACCGCCGGACGTACAACCAGACCTGGCGGGTGACCCGCGCGTCGAACGAGCGGGATCGTGATCTCGCGGCGCATGCCGCGGCGTGGCGACGGGTGAAGAAGGCATTCACCAAGAATGTAGACGGTGAGTGGGTGAGCCGGGATGCCGTCGCCCGTCTGGACGACTTCTAGGCCTTGAGCGGGGGCGAGTTCCCGCCTGGCCTGTCCCAGTCACCCCTGTGTGGCTCCGTGGGAGGCTCGCCCCACCCGCCCGCCCCTCAATCTTACACGCACGACTATCGAGGAGAGACTCGCCTATGTCCGTCAGTGATCCGTGGACCCTACGCCGCCCGGCGGCGCCCGATCCTCTGGAGGATGACACCGACGTGGAGGAAGAGGACGATGCGCTCGACGAGGAGGACGACTTTGACGACCTCGACGACGAAGACCTGGATGATTTAGACGAACTCGAGGGCGACTTCGACGATTTGGACGAGGACGATTTCGACGACCTCGACGACGAAGAGATATTTGACGACGAGGAGTTGGAGGAGGAAGAGGACGAGGGCCTGTAGCTGGAGTCTCGTCCCAAGATGGTGGGCGGCTAAGCCTGTGGTCACGGCGACCCAGGAGGGGTCGCCCTTTTTGTATCTCTGGCATCGAACACTCTTAAGTGGGGCAGGACCTGCGGGGGGCGATTATGACGGCGGAGCGAAAAGTCAATCAGGGTGAGCGCATGGAGAAGGGTGAACGCGAGGCCCGCGCGGCGGCCAGGATATTGACCCTCAAGAACTCGGGGCGGGCGGACGACGAAGCGCCTCGTCCGCTTTCGCCCGGCGACGAG
>CAZFUK010000279.1:0-7019 GCA_964522005.1 uncultured Anaerolineales bacterium
GATTCTTGAACGGATGCTGCGCGAGGTCGAGGCCATCGTGATTCCGCTGGTCGAGAGGGTGGACATGCCCGCCGTCGAGAAATTCCACCGCTTCCTGGATACGGCGGCGCAGTGGAAGACCGAGCAGAAGAGCTTTGTGCTGGCCCTGCTCCGCGTGTGGTATACTGACGAGAACGCCGTGGTGCGCCAGAAGCTGCGGGCGCGGATGGTCAAGGAGGTCGCGCCGCTGCTGGGGGCCATCATCCAGCAGGGCGTGCGGGAGGGGGTGTGGACGACGGGCTATCCCGACCAGGTGGGCGAAGTGGTCCTCTCCCTCGTCTACGACCTGTCGGATACCGTGGCGGTCCAACTTCTGGCGTCGGAAATAGGCGGGGACCCGGTGCCGTTCATGGAGCGAAGCTTAAAGGCGTATACCGAGGCGCTGGAGCGGGTGCTGGGGGCCGCGCCGGGGTCGGTCCAGGTGATTGACCCCGCCTATCTGCGCGAGTGGACCCCCAGGCCCCAGGCAATCACCGCATAAGGTCAACAACTATGTCCCTCATTCAAGTGGAGAACCTGACCAAGGTCTATGGCGCGGGTGAGACGGCGGTGACGGCCCTGGGCGGCGTGTCGCTGGCCGTCGAAGTGGGCGAGTTCGTCGCGGTCATGGGGCCGAGCGGCTGCGGCAAGTCCACCCTGCTCCATCTGGTGGGCGGGCTAGACCGCCCCAGCGGGGGCGAGGTGGTCATTGACGGCGAGAAGCTGTCGCGCCTCTCCGACGAAGCCCTGACCCGCCTGCGCCGGCGCAAGATTGGCTTTGTGTTCCAGTTCTTCAATCTGATTCCCGTCCTCACCGCCACCGAGAACGCCGCCCTGCCCGTGACCCTGGACGGCGTCAAGCCCGCCCAGGCCAAGGCCAAGGCCCGCGCCTGGCTGGAGAAGGTGGGCCTGGGCCACCGCCTCGACAGCCGCCCGGACCAACTCTCCGGCGGCCAGCAGCAGCGCGTGGCCGTCGCCCGCGCCCTGGTGGCCGACCCCAAGGTCATTCTGGCCGACGAGCCGACGGGTAACCTCGACACGCGCGCCTCGGAGGAGGTCGTGGGGCTGCTGCGGCAGGCGGCCGACGACTGGCAGCGGGCGGTGGTCATGGTGACGCACGACCCGCGCATTGCCGCCTACGCCGACCGTATCCTGTTCCTGCGCGACGGCGTGCTGGTGGAGGAGATGCGCCTGGACCAGGGCGACACGGGCAGCGCGGACCGCGTCATGAACACCATGCGCCAGTTGGCGTGAGAGAGGGGGCGACGATGTTGGGATTTGAGTTCAGCCTGGCGGCGCGCGAGTTGAGCAAGCGCAAGTTGCGCACCTTCCTGACCACGGCCGCTATCACCCTGGGCACCCTGGTCATCTTCGGCATGAATATCCTGCTGCCGACGCTGCTCAAAGCGTTTCAGGCCAACCTGATTATGGCGTCGGGGCAGGTGGACCTGACGGTCACGCTCAAGACGGGCGAGTCGTTCTCGCGCGCGACGCTGACGCGGGTGCGGCACGTGGCGGGCGTGAGCGCGGCGTCGGGCCTGCTCAGCCGCAGCCTCAACATCCCCAGCAAGTTCTACAGCCAGGGCAACGTGGGCGTCCTGACGCTGACCGGCATCGAGCCGTCCGCCGCGCAGACCGTCCGCGCCTACACTGTCGTCGCCGGGCGCTTCCTGCGCGCTGACGACCCCCAGTCGGCGGTCATCACCCAGAGCCTGGCCGACCAACTCGGCCTCCAACTGGGCGACCGGCTCAAAGTGCCGACGGCGGACGGCGCGGTGTCGCTCAGGGTGGTGGGGCTGCTGCCCCCGCGTACGCTGCCCGGCAACGAGGAAGTGCTGATTACGCTCGTCCAGGCCCAGAAGCTGCTCGACCTGCCCGACCGCATCAACACCGTTGAGGCGAGCCTGGACACCACCGACCCCGCCCGCCGCCAGGCCATCGAGAACGAGGTGGCCGCGCAACTCGGCAAGGACTACACCCTCGGCGGCATGTCCAGCGGGTCGGAGATTATGGCCTCCCTCCAGACCTCGCAGATCGCCTTCAACCTGTTCGGCTTCCTGTCCCTGTTCATGGGCGGCTTCATCATCCTCAACACCTTCCGCACCATCGTAGCCGAGCGCCGGCACGACATCGGCATGCTGCGCGCCATCGGCGCCAGCCGCCGCACCATCCTGGCCCTCATCCTGGTCGAAGGGCTGGTCCAGGGGGTGATTGGCACCGCCATCGGCATGGGGCTGGGCTATCTGCTGGGCGTCGGTATCGTATTCCTGGAAACCGGCCTCGTGTCCCAGTACCTCCACATCCAGGTCGGGCAGCCCGTGGTCACCCCCCAGTTGCTCCTGGTCACGGCGGGGCTAGGTGTGGGCGTGACGGTGCTGGCCGGGCTGCTGCCGGCCTTCAACGCCACCCGCGTCACCCCCCTGGAGGCCCTGCGCCCCTCATCGGCGGAGGCGGGTCAGCGCGCCGGGCGGGTCGGCTTTGGCGCCGGGGTCGTGCTCCTCGCGCTCGGCCTGGCCGGCTTCGCCGTCGGCGGTATCAAGCTGGCCGCCCTGGGCTGCCTGGCCTTCCTGGTCGGCCTGATTCTGGTCGCGCCGACGCTGGTACGGCCCATCGCCTCGGTGTTCGGCGCGCTCATTGAGCTGATTTTCGCGCGCGAAGGGACCGGGACTATCGCCCAGAGCAATCTCGTGCGGCAACCATCGCGGGCCGCCATCACCGCCAGCGCGACCATGATCGGCCTGGCGATTATCGTCGGCATGGGCGGGCTGGTGTGGTCCATCAGCGGCGGCTTCCTGGACGTCCTCCAGCGCAGCCTCGGCAGCGACTACCTGGTCATGCCGCCCTCCGTGGGCCTGTGGAAGAGCAACATCGGCGCGCGGCAGGATTTGGCCGACAGGCTGCGCGGTGTGCCGGGCGTGGGCGTGGTCAGCAGCCTGCGCTATGCTTCGTCCTCCGGCAACGGGCAAGACCTGGCCGTGCTGGGCATTGACCCCGTCGCCTACCCGCGCGTGGCGAGCCTCACCTTCCAGCACGGCGACGGCCCGACGGCCTACGCGGCCCTCGGCGCGGGGCGGGGCCTCATCGCCAACGGCATCTTCACCGCCCAGGCCGGGCTGAAGCTGGGCGACGAGGTGCAACTGTCCACCCCCACGGGCGTCAAGCCCTACACCGTCGTCGGCATCGCGGGCGACTACCTCAACGCCAAAATCAGCACGGCCTACATCTCGCAGGCCGCCATGCAGAGCGACTTCCGCAAGACGGAGGACGTCTTTATCCAGCTTAACCTCGCCCCCGGCGCGGACCCCGCCCAGGTGGAGCCGCGCCTCAAGGACGTGCTGGCCGATTACCCGCAGTTCTCGCTCGTCTCCGGGCGGGGCTATGTGGAACAGAATCGGCAGATATTCAATGCCGTCTTCAGCTTTATGTTCGTCCTGCTCGGCGTGCTGACGATGCCCTCGCTCATCGCCCTGCTCAACACCCTTGCCATTGGCGTCATCGAGCGCACGCGCGAGATTGGCATGCTGCGCGCCATCGGCAGCACGCGACGCCAGGTGCGGCGCATGGTCATCGCGGAGTCGCTGCTGCTGGCCGCCCTGGGCACCGCCTTCGGGCTGCTGGCCGGGCTGTACCTGGGCTATGTCATGGTCCTGGGCATGAGCGTGGGCGGCTATCCCATCAACTACGTCTTCCCGGTGGCGGGCCTGCTCGCCGCTACGGCCATCGGGCTGCTGTTCGGCGTCCTCGCCGCCATCATCCCGGCCCGCCAGGCCGCCCGCATGGACATCATCCGTGCCTTGCAGTACGAGTAGGGCGTCACGTGTTCCCTCTCCCTTTGGGAGAGGGCTAGGGTGAGGGTCTTGGAGGTCACGATGGACACAAAGGCCCTCACCCCGACCCTCTCCCACCCCCCCGTACGGGGGGCAGGAAAGGAGAGGGAGGGAAAAGCCAAAAGACACCGTCCCAGGTCACTGTGACCTGGGACGGTGTCTTTCGTAGGTTTGGGTGACGCGGCTGTCTCTAGAGACGGCGCGTGCTGCCACGGAACAGGCGCAGGACAAAGAGGAGCACGACCGCGCCGATGAAGGCGACGAAGATCTGCCCCGGCAGACCGCCAAACGGGGAGTTGACGCCCAGCGTGCTGAACAGCCAGCCGCCCACGAACGCGCCCACGATGCCGATGAGGATGTCGCCCAGCAGGCCGAAGCCGCTGCCCATCACCAGGCTCGCCAGGAAGCCCGCCACCAGACCCACAAACAACCAGATCAACAGCGATTCACCACCCATAATAATCCTCCTTGATGACTGTCGTTCTTGACTCGGACCACTTGATAGCAATTTCTCTAAAAGCAAAGCCCGTGCCAACCCCTGAACCGCCCCGCCGCGCAGATTAGAATCTCATGTGGACTGTGGCAGAGCGGGCAGCAGGGTGGGCGGCGCGTTTGCCGCCGCGTGGCAAAGCGGGCATAATTGAAAGGATACGGCTTCAGATTCCGACCTGTGAGGTATAGCCATGCGGACGGCGAAGATTGTGATTATTGGCCTGGTGCTGACCAGCCTGTTGATGTGCTCGTTTGTGACGGGCGTTGTCGGCACCGGTCTGTTTATGCAGGCGCGGACAGGCTCCCTGGCCCAGATTGTCGCGTCGGCCGACGGGTCTACCCCGACCGAGATGCAGGACCGCTTCCGAGTGTTCTGGGAAGCGTGGCGCTTGACCCGCGACAACTACGTGGACGAGAAGGCCGTGGACGACCAGCGCATGACCTACGGCGCGATTCAGGGCATGCTCGACACGCTGGGCGACCAGGGCCACACCCGTTTCCTTAGCCCGCAGGAGGCCGAGCGCAACGCCCAGTGGATCAACTCGTCGTTCTCAGGCATCGGGGCCGAGGTGACGCAGAAGGACAACCGCCCCGTCATCGTCACGCCAATGGAGGGAGCGCCGGCCGAGCGCGCCGGCATCAAGCCCAACGACGTCATCATGAAGATTGACGGGGTGGATACGATTGACATGACGCTCGACGACTCCGTCACCCGCATCCGGGGCAAGGAGGGCACCGACGTCACCCTGACCATCTTCCGCCCCTCCACCAACCAGACGCTGGACATCACGGTCACGCGCGGCAAGATCACCGAGCAGATTGTCACCTGGATCATGCTGCCGGGCACGACGACGGCCTACATCAAGCTGAACAAGTTCAGCCAGAACGCCACGCGCGACCTCCAAGGGGCGATCCAGGCGGCGCAGAAGGCCGGCGCGAAGGGCGTCGTCTTCGACCTGCGTAACAACCCCGGCGGCCTGCTCAACGAGGCCATCAGCGTCAGCAGCCAGTTCCTGCCTCAGGGTACGGTCGTGCTCAAGGAGCGGCAGCGCGGCGGCGCGACGAAGGACTACCAGGCGCAGCGCGGCGGCCTCGCCCTGGACATTCCCATGGTCGTCCTGATTAACCAGGGGTCGGCCAGCGCGGCCGAGATCACGGCGGGCGCGCTCCAGTTCCACAACCGCGCCAAGCTCGTCGGCCTGACCACCTTCGGCACCGGCACCATCCTCTCTACCTTCAAGCTGTCCGACGGCTCCGAACTGGTGCTGGGCACGGCGGAGTGGCTGACGCCGGGCGGGAGGATGATTCGCCGCCAGGGTATCGAGCCGGACCTCAAGGTGGACCTGCCCGCCGACGCTCAGATGCTGTCGCCCAGCGCGATTCGCGCCATGACCCCCGAGCAGTTCCAGGCTGCCTCGGATGCCCAACTTATGGAAGGGCTGCGCGTGCTCAACGAGGGCGTGAAGCGGTAGGCGAACCCCTCCCCCGTCCCCTCCCCTGGTAAGGGAGGGGGGCCGTAGGGGCGAGGTCGCCTCGCCCGTAGCTCCCCCTTCCTTCGCAGGGAAGGGGGCCGGGGGGTAGGTTGGGCGTGAAGCGGTAAACCTTTGGCCCTCTGACCACAAACGGGTACAATTGGACGAAGGCGGCTGACCCCAGCCCCTTCGTCCTTGGCGTGTGTGGCCGCGCCGCCACGTCGCTACCGCTGCTGAGAGGGTGTATGGATAAATTCATCATTGAGGGGGGCCGCCCCCTGAATGGTTCGGTCACGCCAAGCGGCAACAAGAACGCCGCCCTGCCACTCGTCGCCGCCGCGCTCCTTACCGACGAGCCTCTGATTCTACACAACGTCCCCGACATCCGCGATGTGTGGACCCTGGCCGAGCTACTGGGCCAGTTGGGCGTTCACGTGGCCGAGCGGGGCGACCACAGCCTGGAACTGCGGGCCGAGCGCGTCCAGCCCAGCGCCCTCGACCCCGAGCGGTGCCGCGACATTCGCGCCTCCATCCTGCTGGCCGGTCCCATGCTCGCCCGCGCGGGCCAGATTGAACTGCCCCCGCCCGGCGGTGACGTCATCGGTCGGCGGCGGCTCGATACCCACCTGCTGGCCCTGGCGAACCTGGGCGCCCAGGTGGACATGGACAGCCGACTCAGCCTGCGCGCCCGCAGCCTGACCGGCTGCGACATGCTGCTGGACGAGATGAGCGTCACGGCGACCGAAAACGCGCTCATGGCCGCCGTCCTCGCCAAGGGCACGACCGTCATCCGCAACGCCGCCTCCGAGCCCCACGTCCAGGACCTGGCCCTGTGCCTCAATCAGATGGGCGCGCGCATCAGCGGCATCGGGACCAACGTCCTCGTCATCGAAGGCGTCGAGCGGCTGCACGGGACGGAGTTCCGCATCTCGCCCGACTACATCGAGATTGGCAGTTGGATTGGGCTGGGCGCCATCACCTTTGGCGAGCTGCGCATCTGCGGGGTCGCGCCCGACCAGTTGCGCATGATTCGCCTCCTGTTTGAGCAGCGCCTGGGCGTCCGCATGCGCTTTGAGGGGTCGGACCTGATTGTGCCGAGCGGCCAGCGGCTCCAGGTCCACGACGACGTGGGGGGCGCGGTGCCCAAGATCGAGGACATGCCCTGGCCCGGCTTCCCCGCCGACCTGATGAGCATCGCCCTGGTCGTCGC
>CAZFUK010000280.1:0-7004 GCA_964522005.1 uncultured Anaerolineales bacterium
CCTGGCCCCGTTCCTGACCGACCCCTATCGTCTGGCTGACCGCGACTCGCTCCGCAAGGGCAACGAACACCTGGCCCGCCTCGTGGCGGGCCACACCGACCGCCTGGTCGGCCTCGCGGTAGTCAACCCCCTCCACACCCAAGCCCCCGATGATCTGGAATACGCCATCAGTGACCTGGGCCTGCGCGGCTTGAAGACGGTCCCGACGGGCTGGTATCCCTACGACGACTGTGCCCACCGGGTCTACGAGCGCGCCAACCAGTTCAAGCTGCCGGTGCTGTTCCACAGCGGCATCTTCATTGATGGCCGCTCGGGGCGTTTCTGCCGCCCGACGTTCTACGAGGCGGTGCGCGACTACCCCGACCTACGGGTGACGCTGGCCCACCTGGGCTGGCCGTGGTGTGACGAGGCCAACGCCGTGGGCGTCATTGACCTGATCAATGGCGTCCCCCCCGATGACTGTCAGTTTCGCTTCGACATTTCCTTTGGCCCGCCGCCGGTCTACCGGCGCGAGGTTCTGCACAAAGCCCTCGATGTGCTCACCCCGCGTCTGATCCAGTTTGGAAGCGACCGCTTTTTCCCGTGCTCCGGCCCACATATCCGCGAGCTGATTGACGAGGTCTACCGCCTGCTCGACGAGTTGGAGGTGGACGCGGCCGGGCGCGAGCGGATCATGGCGGGGACAGCGGCCGCCTGGCTGAGATTGAAGTAGCCGTCCTGGGGCGCGCCGGGGGGCATGCCACAGGACTGGGCTGACGCCGAGGGGAGGAAGAGGATGGAGAGTCGAGCTAAAAAGCAACTGCGGATCCGAAGTGGGGCCAACGGACTGGATGGCCCCATCCGTGTGTTGGAGGTCGTCGGCAACGCCACCGTGGGCGGGATGGAAACCTATGTACGCAACCTGATTCGCCAACTCCCGTCCACCCAGTTCGAAGTCACGTGCATCTGCCCCTACGAGAGTCCGTTTACGACCTCGCTGCGGCAGTTGGGCTGCACGGTCTACACTACGCCCATTGAGGACGACCCACGCTGGCGGTCCATCCAGTTGGCCGCCGAGGTCATCCGGCTGCACCACATTGACGTCGCCCACGCCCACATGCCCAAGGCCCACGCGCTGGCCGGGCTGGCGGGCAACCTGACCGACATCCCAGTCATGGCGACGGTCCACGGCATGAATATCACGACGCACGAACTGGGCATCTGGCGCACCACCGGCTCCCACCTGATCACTGTGTGCCAGGAAGCGTATACGCAGGCGCTGGCGATGGGCGTTCCGCCCGACCGGCTATCGCTCATCCAGAATGGGGTGGACCTGGACCTGTTTACGCCCGACCGCGACGGCGTCGCCTTCCGCCAGACGGTCGGCATCCCCCTCGACGCGCCGCTGGTCGGCTTCGTCGGCCGGCTGGAGCACGAGAAGGGGCCGGACTTCTTTGTCCGCGCCGCCCACGAGGTCCACCGCTGGCGGCCGGAGGCGCACTTTGCCCTGGTAGGCCAGGGCGCGATGCAGGGCGAACTCGAACGCATGATTCGGGACATGGGCCTGACCGACCATGTCCACCTGGCCGGCAAGTGGACCAACCCGGCCGAGGTCTACCCGGCGTTCGACATCCTGGTCCAGACCTCGCGCAGTGAGGGCATGCCGCTGGTGCTGCTGGAAGGCATGGCGTGCGGCTGTCCCATTGTAGCGTACATTGTGGGTGGGGTACGCGAGTTGGTCGAAAACGAGAGCAGCGGCCTCATCGTCTCGCCTAACCACTGGGAAGGCGTGGCGGCCCGTGTGCTCGACCTGCTGGCCCAGCCGGAGCTGATGCGGCAGATGGGCCGCGCCGCGCGCCACCGCGCCGAGACGCTGTTCGACCTGAAGCTCAGCGTCCAGCGCACGACTGACCTGTTCCGCCAGTTGGTGGTGGGCGAGCCGGCGCGCCAGTATCGGTCGGCATAGCAGACCAGGAAGGGTAGGAAGGGTGGGAAGGCGCGTCTTCTCACCCTTCCTCTGTCTTCCTATCTCCTTCCTACTCTGCTGGCCGCCCCCAGCGCCAGGCACGCCGGGCAGCAGGCGTCGGCCCAGTCGCCCAGCGCCTCGGCGGTAGCAGTGGGCCGCGCCTGACGGCCGGCGCGGCGACGATAGATGAGCAGCCAACCGAGCAGGCCGACGAGCAGGAAGGCGACGATGAAGACGGCCAGCGGGGTGTGGACGGCGTCCATGACGGCGCTCACCAGCGGGCCGCCGACGTAGCCCAGGACAAAGTGGAGCGCCAGGAACACCGCGCTGCCGAGCGTCATGCCGGGCAGGAACAGGCGATAGGGCAGTTCGGCCAGCCCGCAGGCCGGAATGGTGGCGATGCGCACGCCGGGCGTGGTGAGGGATACGATGACCGCGCCCATCCCCCCCTTGCGTACCGAGGCGGCGACCGCGTCAATCCGCTCGGGCGACAGGCCGACATAACGCCCGACGCGCACCAGGAAGGGCCGACCCAGCCGCCGCACCAGGCTGTACTGCACCAGCCCCCCGACGACCATCGCCCCCAGAATGACCCCGAACCCCTCCCACAGCGTAAACTTGCCCGCCGCGGACTGCGCCGCCGCCGTCAGCATAATCAAGTCCGACGGGATGGGCACCGGCACCCCAATCTCCTTGACCAGCATAATGATGAAAATGGCGACCAGGCCATAGGTGTCGAGAAACTGTCCCGCCGCTAGCGCCAGTTGGGCCATCGTCCCTCCCTCGCGTCACCGCAACCACTGCCTGCCCATCAGACGCGTCTGCCCCGCATTTGGATGCGTCCTCCGCCGGGCCGTGGCGTCTTGACGTAAGCACCAGGCTGCATTATCCTTAACTGGGGATGTAGGGGGACCATTTCGCTGCGCTGGGCGTGGCGCCCCCGCCCCAACCGCCTTTACCCCTTGGAGCTATTGAGGAAAGACGCGGATGACTTCGCCACTGAGTCCGCCCGCCGCCCCCCCACCACCCCCACCCGCTACCCCACCCGGCGGCGAAGCGGCTTCCACGCCGTCCGACGAGCGCTTCGCCAAGACCTTCCGCGCCTCGCCCATCGCCATCGGCATCAGCCGACTGGAAGATGGGCTGATTCTAGAGGCGAATCCCAGTTGGTGTGAGCTATTCGGCTACACGGTTGAGGAGGCGGTGGGGCATACGGCGTTTGAATTGGGGCTGTTTGTGGAAACGGCTGACCGGAGGCGGGCGGTCGCTCTGCTGCGCGAGCAAGGTTTTCTCCGCGAGTTCGACCTGACCATGCGGCGCAAGTCGGGCGAGATACGCGACACCCGGTTGTGGTCCGAGATCATCGAGATCAATGGCGAGCGGTGCGCCATTAACATGCTGCTCGATGTGACCGAGCGGCGGCAGGCCGAGGAAGCGCTGCGCCAGTCGGAGGAGCGCTTCGCCAAAGCCTTCCATGCCGGCCCCGACGCCCTGATCATCACGCGGCGCGCCGACGGAGTCATTCTCGATGTCAACGAGAGTTGGTGCCGGCTGTATGGCATTCGCCGCGAGCAGGCCCTTGGGCGCACGGTGCCCTCGTTCGACATCTACATTGAGCCGGCGGAGCGCGCCCGTATGCTCAGCCTGGTGGCCGAGCAAGGCTCGGTGCGGGACTTTGAAACAGGGGTGCGGGCGGTATCGGGCGAGATTCGCGTGGTGACGGCCAGTGTCGAGCAGGTGGAGGTCGCGGGCGAAGTGTGCCTGCTGACCATGATTCGCGACATCACCGAGCAGCGGCGGGCCGAGCAAGAGCGGCAGCGGCTGCTGCGCGAACTGGAGACCGAGCGTCGCTCGCTCCAGGCGGTGCTTGAACAACTGCCGGGTGGGCTGATCATCGCCGAGGGGGCGACGGGGCGGGTGGTGCTGGGGAACCAGCAGGCCGAGGTCATCTGGCGTCACCCGGTGCTACCGACGGACGGGGTGGCGGACTACGCCGCCTGGCAGGGCTTCCACGCCGACGGGCGGCCGTATGCCGCCGAAGAGTGGCCGCTGGCGCGGGCGCTGGCGAGCGGCGAGGTGGTGACAGGGGAGGAAATTGTCTTTCAGCGCGGCGACGGTACGCGCGGGGTGATGATGGTCAACGCCTCGCCCGTGCGCGACCAGGCTGGCCAGGCGATGGCGGGCGTCGTCACGTTCTACGATGTCACCGAGCGCAAGCGCGAGGAGGAGCGGCAACGCTTCCTGGCCGACATCAGCGCCCTGCTCGGTTCGTCGCTGGAGGATGAGCAGATCTGGCAGCGGGTGACCCGCTTCGCGTTGCCCGCCTTCGCGAACTTCTGTAGCCTGTATGTCCGCGATGACGACGGCCGGTTGCGCTTGCTGGCCGTCGCCGACGAGCGCGGTGGTGAGGGCCTGGCCCAGGCGGTAGACAGCCGCTATCATCCCGATGCCGATACGGCGGGCAGCCTCACCGGCCAGGTCCTGCGCACCCAGCAGCCGGTCCTGATTCCCGAGATCACCCTCGCCTTTTTCGACGCCCTGCCGGTCGACGCCGAGGTCAAACAGTTGCTCCAGGTGGCGGGCATGTCGTCGCTCATCATCGCACCGATTGTGGCGCGGGGCGGGGTCCTGGGCGTCCTGACCCTCATGTACACCCACTCGGGCCGCCACTACGACGAGGCCGACCTGGCGCTGGCCCAGGAACTGGGCCGCCGCGTGGGGCTGGCCCTGGACAATGCTCGGCTCTACCGCCAGGCACAGCAGGCCATCGAGGTCCGCGACAACTTCCTCTCCATCGCCTCCCACGAACTGAAAACGCCGTTGACCTCGCTGACCATTCAACTCCAGCTCATGCGCCAGCGCTTCCAACACGGTGACTTCGAGAAGCTGCCGCCCGAACGTCTGGCCCGCCTGCTCGCCATTGGCGAGGAGCAGGTGCGGCGGCTGACCACCCTGGTCAATGACTTGCTGGATGTGGCGAAAATCGAGGCGGGACGGCTCGAAGTGGACCGCCAGCCGGTGGACCTGGTGGCGGTCGTGGCCGCCGTGGTGGAACGCTGCGCCGAGCAGGCGCTCTCCGTCGGCAGCGCCGTCCACCTGGACGCCCCGACGCCGGTCGTGGGCCGCTTCGACCCGTCGCGCCTCGACCAGGTGGTGACCAATCTCCTCACCAACGCCATCAAGTACGGCGCGGGCCAGCCTATCCAGGTCTCGGTCAGCGGTGACGACCACAGCGCGCGGCTGGTGGTCAAGGATAGGGGCATCGGCATTCGGCCCGACCGCCTGGCCCACATCTTCGAGCGGTTTGAGCGCGCCGTCGTGCCGGGTCAGTACGGCGGGATGGGCCTGGGACTGTACATCAGCCGCGAGATTGTGCAGGACCACGGCGGGACGATTCGCGTCGAGAGCCGACCGGGCGACGGCGCGACCTTTATGGTGGAGTTACCCCGCGACGCCCACCCCGCCTGACTCCCAACTGGCATACTCCCTGCTAGTCTGTAGGTAGTCCTACAGACAGGAGGCGGTATGGCGGTCGAGGGTCGGGTTCAGGAGGTGCGCGCTCGGGCAGCGCAATGCGAGATTGAGGACGAGCAGGTCAAGGCGGTGCGGGAGGAGCGAGCCGAGCTGGCCGAGCGGCTGGCCGAGGTCATGGACGGCCCACTCACCTGCCTGGCCTTTGTCATGCTCGGCCTGATCATCGCGGAATACGCCGACTGGATTCCGCCCGCCCTCTTGCCCTGGAGCGACCGCCTCAGTACGGCCATCTGGATCGTCTTCGCCGTCGAGTTCTTCGCCCGCCTGCTTCTGTCGCCCAACAAGCTAGAGTACATCCGTCGGCACTGGCTGGCCGCCGTGTCCGTCGTGCTGCCCATGTTCCGCGTCGTGCGCGTCCTGCGTGTCGCCCGCGTCTTCCGCTCGGTGCGGCTGCTGCGGCTGCTCACCTCGGTCAACCGTGGCCTGCGCGAAGCCTCCCAGACCCTCACCGGCCGCACCCTGCCCTACTTCGTCATCGCTACCCTGCTCGTCGTCGTCGCCGGCGCGGCCGGCATCCTGGCCCTGGAACGTGACGCCACCCGGCCCGTGGTGACCAACTTCAGCGACGCGCTGTGGTGGTCCGCCACCCTCGTCGCGGCCAACGAGTTGGGCGAGCGGCCCGCCACACCCGAAGGCCGCGTCCTGGCCCTGGCCCTGGCCGTCTTCGGCATGGCCGTCTTCGGCTACATCACCGCCGCCCTGGCCTCCTCGTTCGTCGGCTCGGCGCGCCGCGCCCAGGCGGAGGAGGCCCAGGCGCGGACCGATAGCCTCGAAGCGGAACTGCGCGCGTTGCGGCAGGAGATTCAGGGCCTGCGCAAGCGGCTTGACGGCTAGGCGCTGCCCCTGCACCACATCTGCCCAAGTCCTCCATATTTCCTCCACAGGTTCGCGGGATACTGTCGCCAGTAACACACACGGGCCGCTCCTCCCCTCTCACCTGAGCCAGGGGGAGGCGGCTCACACATGGAGGTGACTATGTTTCCGCGACGCATGTTGATACCAGTGCTGGTGGTTGGCCTGGTGCTGTTCGGGGTCTTCAGCGCGGTCAACGCGAACGCCCAGCGCGACGCCTGGATGCAGGGCTACCTGATGGGCCAGTTGGCGGCGGGAGGCGAGGGGGCGAAGGCGCCCTCGGTCGCGCCCCTGCTCTACGGCGGCTATGGTCCATTCGGGCGGGGAGCGCACTTCGGCTTCAGCCCGTTCGGGTTCATCTTCCCGCTGCTGTTCCTCGGCCTGGTGTTCTTCGGGCTGAGCCGTCTGTTCCGCTTCTGGGCCTGGCGGCAGTGGGGCGGGCCGGGCATGGGGCCGTGGGGCCGCCACGGTGGGCTGCGCCACTGGCATCACGGCCAGCCGGGGCTAGAGGGGCAGGGGCAGCCCGCGCCTGAAGGGCAGCCCGCGCCGGAGGGCCGACCGGGGCCGTGGGGGCCGTTGGGCTGGCCGGGCGCGGGGGAGGACCGACAGCGCAACGCCTCGTACATCTAATAGACAAAGCCGCACCTGGCGCCACCGCCCGATGGGGTTCCAT
>CAZFUK010000281.1:0-7001 GCA_964522005.1 uncultured Anaerolineales bacterium
CTGTCACCCTGAGCCGAAGGCGAAGGGTCTCGCTCCTCGTAAGGTGAGATGCTTCGCTCCGCTCAGCATGACAGACTAACCTGTCTGCCACAAGACCGCCTTATAAGTTCATACCTCGTGCGCCTCGTGCCTTCGTGTCCTTGGTGATTCAAACTCCGCGCCAAGACAACAAAAAGCCCTCGCCCCCAAGGGGACGAGAGCAGCAGTCACTCCCGCGGTACCACCCCGCTTGCCTCTGGCGCGCCAAAGGCCTCTTGTTGCCGTCGGGCGGCCAGGGGCCACCGAACAGCCGCCTCTGTAACGGGAAGCCCCCGGGACAAACTACTAGGAAAGTAGTCGGTAGTCAGATGTCAGTAGTCAGAAATACCCTCATCAAGGCTATCTGCCTACTGCCTGCCGCCTACTGCCCGTTCCCCTGTCCGGCTCAGGAGTGAACTTCGGCCCGTGCGTGTCGAGCGCGGCTCTCAGTCGCCGACCGCGCCTCCCTGTGCGACGCCCACGCGCCTACTCTCTCCGTCATCGCCTGTTACCCCGTATTATAGCGCGAGGTAGCGCCAGGGTCAAGGTCTGAAAGGGTGAGCGGCCCATCGTCAGATTGGAGGATACGGACCAGCGCCGCGCTGCATCTCCAGCGCGTAGGCCACCGCCGCCTCTAATGGCATCGCCTGTCCCTCTGCCCATGCCGCCGAGGCGTCCTCACCCAGCGCGGCCTGCACCGAAGCCCTGGTACGCTCATACACCTGGCGGTCCAGGGCGTCGAGCCGGCCCCCAATCGTGTCGAGTAAGGCGGCCGTCGCGCCTAACAGCCGGCCGGCCCGCGTCGGCTCGGTCCGCGCCATCGCCAGTCCGGCCAACCCGACCAGGCAGCGTCCAATGCCATACTTGTCACCCGCCTCTTGTCGCAGCGCCAGGCTTTCCTTCAGAACGGCCGCCGCCGCCATCGCGTTGCCCTGATCCTGTAGGACAGGCGCCAGATTGTTGAGCGCGGCGGCGATGCCGTGCTTATCACCCACCTCCCGCCACAGCGCCAGGCTCTCCTCATGCAGGGCGCTCGCCGCCGCCGGATTCCCCCCACGCCAGGCGACCAGCCCCAGGTTGGTGAGGGACAGGGCAATCCCCCGCTGGTCGCCTAGCTCCCGCATGATCGCCAGGCTGGCCTCATGATAGCCGGCCGCCGCCGTATCATCCCCCTGCGCGAAGCTTACCTCCCCCAGGTTGTTGAGGGCGGTAGCCATGTTGCGTCTGTCGCCCAACGCCTCCATGATCGCCAGGGTTTCGGTGTAGTAGCCACGCGCCGTGGCGTAATCCCCCTGGTTGACGGCGACGAGGCCTAGGTTGTTGAGCAAGACGGCCACTCCCCGCTTCTCGCCCAACTCCCGCATGAGGGCCAGGCTTTCGCCGTAGAGGAGACGCGCTTGACTGTAATCGCCCTGCCTCGAAGCAATAATCCCCAGGTTGTTGAGTGAGTCAGCAATGCCCTTGCGGTCGCCAAGCTGGCGATTCAGGGCCAGCCCCTCCCCGTGCAGCCCCTGGGCCGCCGCGTAGTCGCCCTGTCGCCAGGCCAGGACACCGGCCCCAAAGAGGGCCTTGGCCCGCGCCGCCGATGCCATCTCGGCCGTGGCCGACAACACCCCCTCCAGCCAGCGCCGGCCCTCCTGCAGATAGCCCCGTAAGTACCAGAAGCGCCAGAGCTGCCCCGCTAACCGCAGCCCGACCTCGAAGTCGCCCCCCGTCGTGCACCTGTCCAGGGCCGCGCGCAGGTTATCGTGCTCCGTCTCCAATCGGTTCAGCCACACCGCCTGCTCCCGACCCAGGAGGTGCGGATCGGCCGTCTCGGCCAGTTTCAAAAAGAAGGCGGCGTGCTGCTGCCGTAACCCTGGCCCCTCGCCGCTCTCCTCTAACCGCTCTAGGGCGTACTCGCGGATGACCCGCAGGCGTCGTAACCGCACCTGGCCGTCTGCGCCTTCGTACTGCCGTATCAAGTTTTTATCCACCAGGGAGCCGAGGCTCACCAGCGCATCCGGCAGCGCGCCGTCGGCGTTACAGATGGCCTCCGCCGCTTCCAGCGTACAACCGCCGACAAACACCGCCAGCCGCCGGAACAGGGCCTTCTCGGCCTCGTCCAGCAGTCCGTAGCTCCAGTCCAGCGTCGCTCTCAGCGTTTGCTGCCGCGCCGGAAGGTCACGGGGGCCAGCCGTGAGGAACTTCAACACGGGTTCGAGCCGCGCCAGCATCGCCTGCGGGGAGAGCAAGCGGATACGCGCCGCCGCTAACTCAATCG
This sequence comes from uncultured Anaerolineales bacterium, assembly GCA_964522005.1. Classification (GTDB taxonomy): domain Bacteria; phylum Chloroflexota; class Anaerolineae; order Epilineales; family JAHCIE01; genus JAHCIE01. The sequence goes on from CAZFUK010000281.1 coordinate 2,282, forward strand.
CCAGGGGCAATCCATCCAGTCGGGTGCAGATCTCAGCAACCGCAGGGGCATTCTCCTCGGTGAGGACGAAGTCGGCTTTGGCCGCTTGGGCCCGCGCCACGAAGAGTTGAACCCCCGCATAGCTGGCAATCCCCGACTGGGCGGCCCGCCTGGCGCTGCCTGGTCTAGCGTCTTTCGCCTCGGGCGGCACGGGCAGCGGTGGAACAGTGAAACCATGTTCGCCCCGCACGTGCAAGACCTCACGACTGGTGACCAGCGCCTTGAGGTGCGGCGCCGCCTGGAGTAAGTCCGCGATCCGTGGTCCCGCTTCGACCACCTGCTCGAAGTTGTCCAGTACCAGCATGAGCCGCTTGTCCCGCACGAAGTCCGTCAGGCTCTCGATGACGGAGCGGCTGCCCGCCTCGGAGACACCCAGGGTGCGGGCGATGGTCGTGGTGACCAGATTGGGGTCGTCAATGGCGGCCAGGTTGACGAAATAGACGCCGTCGGCGAAATCGTCAACCTCATCCGCCGCCACCTGCACTGCCAGGCGCGTCTTGCCCACGCCGCCCGGACCGGTCAGCGTCACGAGGCGCACGGTCTCGCGCTGCAACCAGGCCTTGAGCGTGGCTAGCTCCTGCTCCCGCCCGATGAGGGGCGTGGGCGCGACGGGCAGATTATGGCGCGGCGCCTCCAGGGTCCGCGGACTGGGAAACTCGACGCGCAGGTCAGGCGCCATCAGCTGGTAGAGGCGTTCCGGCTGGCTCAACCCGCGCAGCCGATGCACCCCCAGGTCGCGCCAGGTTACCTCCCCCACCGGCTGGCGGCTGACCACTTCGACCACCGCCGAGGTGAGCAGAATCTGCCCCCCATGCCCGGCCGCCATGACCCGCGAGGCGCGGTTGAGGGTGTCGTTGGTGGCATAGTCGTCGTCGTCCCACTCGGCGGGTCCGAGATGGATCCCCATGCGTACCCGCAGGTGGCCGGTCTCGCCCCACGTGGCGTCTGGCGCCTGGAGAGCCTGTTGGGCCGCCACGGCCGCGAGGAGGGCGCGCTGGGGGGTGGCAAAGGCGGCGCAGAAGGCATCGCCGACGAGCTTAAAGACATAGCCGCCGGCGGTCTCGATGGCGTGGCGGAGGAGAGCATGGTGGTGCGCAAGACTGTGGGCCATGGCCTGAGGGTGGCGCTCCCACAAGGCCGACGAGCCTTCGATGTCGGTGAAGAGAAAGGTGACTGTGCCACTGGGCGGGACGGTCGCCGCCGAGGGAGGCGGGGCGGGGGAAGGCGGGGTCGGAACGGAGGCGGCCGCCAGGGTGGGCAGGGCTGGCGGCTCGCCCTCATCGCGCGCGAAGCGGATGAAAGCGGCCCGCTCCTCGGCCGCGATGGCTAGCTCATCCGCCAGCTTCTCCGCGAGTTGGCGCGAGGGCCTCATCTCGTCGCCCTCGATTTTGCGGATCGTGGCGACGGCGTAGCCTACCCGGCGGCCCAACTCGGCCTGGGTGAAGCCCAGGCCACTGCGCCGGCGTTTGAGCCACTGCCCGAAGGTTAAGTCGGTAGCCATTGGCGCTCTCTCCGCCCTTGCGCGGTGTGCCGTCGAACAGCCGGTGGGCTGTGGGCAACCGTAAGAGCGCCAGCATTATAGCACACCTCGGCCCCATTGGAGACAACACCTCTGTCCCAATGGAGCTTCAAGATTGACCGCAGGCGCGGCATGCGGCTATAATTCTCCCTTGATGGAGAAACCGACCATGACGCAACTTCGACGTGTCCTGCTGGCGTTGATCGGGTTAGGCATCCTGGGCGCGGCCCTCGTCGGGGTCGTGGCCCTGACGCCGACGAGCCTGGGCGAGCGTGTGCGCAACCTGCCCCGCCGCCTGGAGAGCCGCTTCCTGCCCCACACGCCGCCGACGGTGGCGTTTGTGCCCACACCTGTTGTGGACGCCCAGGTCCAGGCCAAGGCGCTGGCCCTGCTGGCGACTGCGACCACGGTGCCCACTGTGGTACCGCCCACCGCGACCCCGGCCCCGCCGACGCCGACCACCCCGCCGAACATGACGGCCACACCCGCGCCAACGCAGGTTCCACCGACGGCGACGCCTCCGCCCACGCCGACATTTCCTGTCGCGGCGGTCCAGCCCAGAGTCGAACTCGTCGGCCTCAACCACGAGTACCAGGGCTGGAACAACTGCGGCCCGGCCACCATCGGCATGGACCTGAGCTACTTCGGGCTGAAGATCACGCAGAAAGAGTCCGCGCCCGTCCTCAAGCCGGACCCCAACGACAAGAACGTCGGGCCGGACGAGTTGGCCGCCTACGCCCAGACGGTTGGCATGCGGGGCGTCTACCGCGTCAACGGCTCACTGGACTTGCTCAAGACGCTGCTCAGCAACGACATCCCGGTCATCGTCGAGCACTGGTTCATCCCCGAACCCAACGACGAGATGGGCCACTACAAGCTCATGCGCGGCTACGACGACGCGGCGCAGGCGTTCATCGCCCACGACTCGTATAACGGCCCGAACATCCGCATGCCCTACGCCGAGTTCGACGCCCTCTGGAAGGTGTTCAACCGCACCTACGTCGTCGTCTACCCGCCCGACCGCGAAGAGATGGTCAAGGCCATCATCGGCGCGGACATGAACGACAAGACGATGTGGGAGCGCGCGCTGGTTGGGGCGCAGACCGACGTGGCCGCCAACCAGGGCGACAAGTTCGCCTGGTTCAACCTGGGCAGCAGCCTGGAAGGGCTGGGGCGGCACGAAGAGGCGGCCCACGCCTTCGACCAGGCCCGCCAGCTTAACCTGCCGTGGCGCATGTTGTGGTACCAGTTCGGCCCGTTTGAAGCCTACATGGCCGTCGGCCGCCCCCCGGACGTCCTGGCGCTGGCCGACGCCAACCTGAAGACGGCCAACAACCTGGAGGAGTCGTACTACTACCGGGGCCTGGCGCTCCAGGCGATGGGCCAGTCGGAGCAGGCGCGGCAGGCCCTCCAACAGGCCGTCAAGCTCAACAAGAACTATCAACGCGCCCAGGACGCGCTCGCCAAGCTGGCGCTCAACCGATGACCACCACCCGCGTCTCTCCCGCCGTCGCCCGCCGCGTGGCCCTGGCGACGGCCACCATTGTCCTGGCCCTCGGCGCGTCCAAGCTGGTCGGCTTCGTCCGCGAGATTCTCGTCGCCAGCGTCTTCGGCACCGGCTTCGCCGCCGACTCGTTCATGGCGGCCAACGAGGTGCCTGAGCAAGTCTTCGTCCTCATCAGCGCTGGCGCCATCAGTTCGGCGTTCATCCCCGTCCTGAGCGGCCTCCTCCAGCGGGAGGACCGCCAGGAGGCCAACCGCCTGTCGAGCGCGGTCCTGACGCTGACCTTCCTGGTCGGCATCGTCCTGGCCGGGCTGGTCGCCCTGTTCGCCGAGCCGATTGTGGTTCAGACCGTCGGGCGCGGCTTCGACCCGCAGCGCCGTCAACTCGCCATCGAGGTGCTGCGCATCATCCTGCTCAGTTTCGTCCTGTTTGGCGTCGGCGGCGTCTTCCAGGGCATCCTCAACGCCAACCAGCACTTCCTCCTGCCGGCGGTGGCTCCCGTTCTGCACAACATCGGCATCATCATCGGCGCGGTGTTCTTCGCGCCGCGCTGGGGCGTCCACGGCCTGGCCTGGGGCGTCGTCCTGGGCGCCACCCTCTACTTCCTGGTCCAGATCCCCGGCCTGTACCACTATGGGGTACGCTTTCGGCCTCAGTTAGGACTGGATAACCCAGAGGTCCGCCAGGTCGGGCGGCTGGTCGTGCCGCGCGTGATTTCGCTTGGCCTGTTCGAGCTAACCACCTTCGTCAACGCTACCCTGGCGTCGAGCCTCGCCGTCGGCAGCATCACCGCGCTGCGCTACGGCTGGAGCCTGATGCAGTTACCCGAAACGCTGTTCGCCACCACCGTCGGCCAGGCCGTCTTCCCGACGCTGGCCGAGATGGCGAACAACCGACAGTACAACGAACTGCGCTCGACCCTGGCCGGCACCCTGCGCGCCATCTTCGCCCTGACCGTGCCGTCGGCTGTGGGGCTGATCGTCCTGGGCCGACCCATGGTCCAGACCGTGTTCGAGCGCGGCGCCTTTAACGCCGACTCGACCAGCCTCGTCGTCTGGGCGCTCCAGTGTTGGGCCTTGGGGCTGGTCGGCCACTCGTCCCTGGAAGTGGTGGCGCGCGCCTTCTACGCCATGAAGGACACGGTCACGCCCTTCCGCGTCGCTGCCGGCGCGTTTGTCGTCAACCTGGCGCTGGCCCTCTGGCTGCGCGGTCCGCTGGGTGTGGGCGGGTTGGCGCTGGCGAACTCCATCGCCTTTACCGCCCAGGTCCTCGTCCTGCTCTGGCTCCTCCGCCGTCGTCTGGAGGGCATCGAGGGCGGCCGCCTGTTGAGTGGACTGGCGCGCATCGTCGCCAGCGCACTGGTCATGGGCGCCGTCGTCCTGCTGGTCACGCGGGTCCTCGGCGGCCAGCGGCCCTACATCGTCGCGGCGGCCGGCGGCCTCGCCGGTGTCGTCGTCTATGTCGGCCTGGTCTACGCCCTCGGCCTGGACGAGGCCCGCTTGCTGCCGCGCCTCGTCCGCCAGCGGCTGCAACGGCGTGCCGTCGTGGCGGCGGGTGACTGAGGCGGTGGGCCGCGTGGAGGTCGGGCCGCAAGGGGGGCGGCTCAGTCTGTGGGGGGCAATACCCCTGAATGTCGAATAGGAGCGTCGCGTATATTT
>CAZFUK010000282.1:0-6960 GCA_964522005.1 uncultured Anaerolineales bacterium
TGGCGAATACCCTGGAGACCGCCTGGCGTCTCTTCCTGCCTCAGATCCAGCAGGCTCAACCGTAACGGTTAAGGGCGGACAGGGCGAAAACCGACTTGCCCTTCTTGCCAGGCTTCGACCTCACCCCTACCCCCTCTCCTAATAAAGAGAGGGGGAGGCGAGGCCCGCAAATAAACTCCTCTGGAGGATACCAGTGACGACTCGTGTCCGGCTGCGGGACGTGGTAGAAGACGATCTCCCCATCTTCTACGCGCACCAACTCGACCCTGACGCCACGCAGATGGCCGCCTTCCCGTCCCGCCCGCGCGACGCCTTCATGGACCACTGGGCACGGGTCCTTGCCAACACAGACAACATCCATCAGACAATCCTGATGGACGGACAGGTAGCGGGGAATATCCTGTGCTATGGTCCGTCCGATGAGCGCGAAGTTGGCTACTGGCTGGGGCGGGAGTACTGGGGGCAGGGCGTGGCGACCGACGCGCTGGCCCAGTTCCTCGCCCTGGTCCCGACCCGCCCCCTCTATGCCCACGTCGTCCGCCACAACGTGGCCTCGCGACGCGTGCTGGAGAAGTGCGGCTTCCGCGTGCTGCGCGAGGAGATGAGCTTGCCTGATGCCACGGGCGCCCCCGTCGAGGAGTTCCTGCTCGTCCTGGCATAGCAGCCGTCATGCTGAGCGAAGCGGCCTGACGTTCTAGCTTTGCTGCATGTGGCTTTCGAAATGGTGTTCTCAACCTGACGTATCAGTAATAGAAGCTGCTGGTGTATCTTCATACGCCGATGGTCGGCTGAGGAAGGGGTCGAGGGCGGCGGTCAGGAGTTCGGGCGCGCTGTAGTGGACCACATGGGCCTGCTGGGGGAAGACCATCAAGTCGCCCTTGGGGAGAAGCCTTGCCACCTCCTCCGCCCAGGCCTGGGACACGATACTATCCTTCCCGCCCCGCACCACCAGGACCGGAACCTGGATGCGGGGCAGCCGCTGCTCCACCGGGTCGGCGATGGCGTAGCGCAGGGTCTGGAGGGTGCGGCGCAGGCCGGCCTGTAGGTAGTCGCGGGTCAGGGTGGGGTAGTAGTGCAGCGGCTCCTGGACCATGTCCTTCAGCCCACGCACCAGGAGACGGCTTAGCGAGCGGGCGGTGGGGTCAATGGTCGGGCCGATGAGGACGGCGCGGTCTACGTACTGCGGGTAGCGGACGGCCAGGCTGGGGATGGTCTGGCAGCCCATGGAGTTGCCGATGAAGGACGCGCGCTCGACCCCCGCCACTTTGAGCCAGGCGGCCAGGGCGTCGGCCAGTTCGTCCACGGTCAGGATATGGTCGGGCTTCTGGGTCTTGCCGAAGCCGGGTAGGTCCGGCGCATAGACCCGGTAGCGGCGGGCCAGGTCCTCGGCCAGGGGGATGAGATAGCGGCTGGAGACGCCCAGCCCATGCACCAGCACGACCGGCAGGCGGTCGGTCGGCGGCGGTTCGGCGGCGACCCGCGCATGCATCGCCACCCCGTTGACCTCCAGCCAAAGGCTCGTCAGCCTTGCGTCGGGTTGGCTCATGCCTCACCCGCTCCCTGGGCGCTGACGATGGACGGCAGCGGCGCGGCGCTCTCCGTCACGACAGGCGCCTCGCCCTGGCCTCGGAACTGGTGGAGATAGTGGCGGAGGGTATCGAAGGACTGCTTGCGGCTGGTGTAGCCCCGTTTGGCCGGCGCATGCAGGATGCCGAAGCGGGACAGGGGCGGAATCATGCGGCCGCCCGGCTCGTCGTACAGTTCGTACCAGCCGAGGATGGCGAGGGTCTGACCGCCACGCTGCCGCCACTCCTCATTGATCGCCTGGATGCGCGGCAGGGCCTGCTCAATCCAGCGCGCCTGCCGCCGGTCGGTCTTCCACCCGGGCAGGTAGGTTGAGTAGCCGGTCTCGATGATGGCGGGCTGTTTGCCGTACCAGGTGTCGTTGGGGTCGTTGACGCGGGTCAGCAGCCGGTCGAGCACGGCCCAGTTGTCGGCGGGTTGAAGCGCCCAGGTGCCGGGGTAGTGGTCAATGCCGATGATGTCGCAGGCGTCGGGCGACTGGTCGAGCAGGTCGGAGACAAAGCGTTCCCAGCCGGCCGAGTCGGCGGCCAGGTTGACGGCGACCTCCAACGGGCCAAGCGCGCCGCGCAGGGTCTCGGAGGCGACGCGGAAGACCTCGGCGATGTGCGACCAGTTGAACAGGGTGAGCGTGGGGTAGCGGCGGTCAAAGAGGCGCAGGAAGGGGTTGGCCGGCTCGTTCCAGACCTGCACCAGGTGGACGTGACCCTCGGTGATGCGGGCGACGGTCTCGCAGTAGCGCCGCCAGCAGGCGAGGAAAGCGGTAGGGTCCCCCCGGTACAGCCGCCGCGCCCAGCGCGGGGGGCGCACCAGGGACGGCATGGGCGCGAGGCCGAAGGTGTTGGCCGTGGCGAAAAACTCGCGGTACCACGTGATCTTGGCCTGGTCCCACTGGCCCGGCCGGGTTTCCAGGCGGTCCCAGGGCAGGTCGGTGCGAATGGCGTTGGCGCCCAACTCGCGGGCGAGGCTCAACGCCTGGCGGGCATGGCCCAGGTCAAACGCGACGTCGGCGCCGTCCACGTGGACGAGCACGCGCAGGTCGTCGGGGCGGCGCGTGGGGGGCCGGGCCGCCCCTGGCTTCACAGAGTGCATGCTAACAGGTCTCCTCCTCCGATGTTAGCCTATCTAAAAGCAGATTGTATACCACTAGGCGTCCGTCGGCGTGTCCTCCTGGAGCAGCCCCCCTTCGTAAATCTGGCGGATAATCTCCTCAATCTCCGGCTCCTGTACCGAGAGGTCCTGGATGCGGTAGCGCGCGAGCACCTGGGCAATCAGGTCGGCGGTGGAGACGGCGGCGCGGTCGTAGCGGTACCAGGCCCGCGCCCCCTCGCGGCGGGCCGCCTGGAGGCCGTTGACGGCCACGTCGGGGTAGTCCTCAGCGAAGTCTACCACCAGCATGCGCCAGCGGCCAAAGCGGTCGCGCAGGGCGGCGAGCGGGCCGTCGTAGAGCTTGCGGCCCTGGTCAATCATGATGACCCGCTCGCACAGCTTTTCCACGTCGCCCAGGTCATGCGTCGTCAGGATGATAGTCGTGCCCCGCTCCTGGTTCATCTGACGGATGAACTGGCGTAGGCGCTCCTTGGCGACCACGTCCAGGCCAATGGTCGGCTCGTCCAGGAAGACCAGGTCCGGGTTGTGCAGCAGGGCGGCCGCGATCTCGGCGCGCATGCGCTGGCCCAGGCTCAGGCTGCGCACTGGCGTGAGCAGGAACGGCTCGAGGTCGAGCAGGTCGGTGAACTGGCGCAGGTTGACCTCGAAGCGGTCGGCGGGGATGCGGTAGATGTGGCGGAGCAGGTCAAACGTCTCGACCACCGGCAGGTCCCACCACAGGTTGGTGCGCTGGCCGAAGACGACGCCAATGTGGCGGGCGTGGTCGGCGCGGCTGAGCCACGGCACCCGGCCCTCCACCACGACCCGGCCGCCGGAGGGGACGAGGATGCCGGTCAGGATTTTGATGGTGGTGGACTTGCCCGCGCCGTTGGGGCCGAGATAGCCCACCAGGTCCCCGTGCCCAATGTCAAAGGACACGTCGTTGACGGCCCGCACCACGCGGTACTCGCGGCTGACCAGGTTGCGCAGCGCGCCCAGCCCGCCCCGGTGGTGCTTGTAGACGCGGAACTCCTTGACCAGGTTGGCGACGTGAATCATAGCGTTCTCTCCTGCCACCTCAGCCAGTCGCCGTGCGGGACGCGGCGGGCCGTGGCGACCTGCTCCGGTACGCCAACATAGACCCAGGCCTGGACGTATTCCCCGCTCGCCAGCCGCGCCTCGCACAGCCGGCGGACGTACAGCCCCCGGTCGCGGCGGGCGTCATAGCCCTCGTAGCGGTCCAGGGCGTGCAGGGCGAAGCGGTAGATCGTCGGCTCCAGGTCCAGCGCCTCCCCCACCAAGACGCCCTCGCCCAGGCCGAGCCGGGGAAACGGCCCCAGGTCGGAGAGGGCGGCGCCGGCCAGGCTGGCGGGCGTCACGCGGCGCACGAAGGGCGCGACCTGCCCAAAGGCCGACGCGCCCGGCCGCAGCGTGCCGTAGACAAAGACCGGCGTTGGCCCCTCGCTCACGCGCTCAACTCCGCCGCGCGTGCCTCAACCCCAGACGCCTGGGGCGCCGTCCGCTTCAACCGGGCCGCCCGCCCCACCGCGAACGCGCCGCCCAGCAGGACGACCACGCCCACCAGGTTGAACACCGCGATGATGCCCAGCTCGTCCACCAGCAATCCGAACAGGACGACGGTGACCATACGGTGGAGCGCGCCCGCCGTGTCGAACAGGCCAAAGACCCGCCCGCGCACCTCGTCGGGGATCAGCCGCTGCAACAGGGCCGAGTGGAGAATGCTCCACAGCATGTACATCGCCATCTGGACCAGGACGATGCCCAGCAGGACGGTATAACGGCGGGTGGCGGCGTACGGGAAGAAGGTCAGCCCGAACAGCAGCGCGCCCGCCGCCCAAAGCGTCGGCATCGCCCAGCGACGTTGGAGGCGCGGGAGGATGGCCGCCATCAGCACGCCGCCCAGCCCAGCGGCCATGACCACCGCGCCGTACTGCTGGTCGGTTGCGCCCAGGATGTCCTTGATGTAGAGAACCTCCAGCACATCAAACGAGGCCATGCCGGTTGCCATGAACAGGTCCACGGCGAACAGGGCGACCAGGGCCGAGTTGGAGCGCAGCGCCGCCCAGCCTTCGAGCAGGTCGCGGCGGACGTGGTCCAGCGCCTCGGCGGCCGCGTGGGACGGACGGGCCGGGCGCGGCGCGACGTGAATCCGGCTGGCGAAGAAGGCGCTGAGCAAAAAGCTGGCCGTGTTGAACCAGAAGGCCGGCGCGTAACCGACTGCGCCCACCAGGCCCGCGCCGATGGCCGGGCTGACGATGAGCATGACCGACCAGGTGCCCTGCATGAAGGCGTTGGCGGGCACGAGGTCGTCGCGCTCGACCAGGTCGGGCATGAGCGCCTGGCGCGCCGGGTTGAAGAAGGCCAGGGCCAGGCGGGCCAGCAGCGCGACGGTATAGACGACGGGAACCGACGACGCGAAGGGCAGCAGCGCGAACAGGACCGCGCTCGTCAGGTCACTGGCGATCATGACATGGGTACGGCGGAAGCGGTCGGCAGCCAGGCCGGCAAAGGGTCCGACCAGGAAGGCGGGGATGCCCTGAGCCACGGCGAGGCCCGCCAGGGCCAGCCCACTGCTGCCCCCCATCTCCCGCACAAAGAGCATCAGCGTGACATACCCCGCGATGTCACCCGCCTGGGAGACGAGGCGGGCGAGCCACAACCAGCGAAAGTTCGGATACTTCAACAGCAGCGGAGCGAAACGGTGAACATAGTTCAGCATAAACATCTCTTTGGCTTCAAGCAGAATACGGCTCACAGACCAGGGCGAACGATAACCCCGTCCATGATACACCACTGCCCGATGAGTGGCAACAGGAGAATGGCTGATGCGTGGCCGACATTTGGCGGATAGCCTTGCAACCCTTGTCTGCCTACTCAAGACATGGGGATATCCCCTTTTAACCATTCATGCCAGTAAAGGTTGATTACTTATTATTAAGTATCTGCTCGGCTACAATATTGTCTCTTTCTGGCATGTGCATTGCTTCGGTCAATCAAGATCCTGTGACGCTAGGAGGTGAATTTGTTAACACTATGTTAACCACGGAGAGTGGGTTTGGACAACTGACCCTGTTGACATGCGCGTTGTGACTCATCAGGGGAGGGTCGTGCCGCCGGCATGGCTTCATATGACGATGCCCATCGCTTTAGGGGGAATGTATGTCTCACTTGCGCCGTCCGTTGTCTATCGTGGGCCTGGGCCTGGGCCTCCTCTTGCTGCTGCTTCAGGCCGGAGCCGTCGCCAATCTCCGCGCCGCGCCCGTCGGGCCGGACCAGTCTTTGCCTCAAGCTCCGCAAGCTACGATCAGTCTGTGTGGGCGTGTCACAGCCTACACCCCGGCCACCCTCATTTTGCCCGGTACCTTGACCATTGGCCTCCAAAGCTTTGTCATCAACGCCGGGGCCACTATCAGCGGCGAGGCGCTGCTCCAGCCGTCCGCGAATGTTTGTATCGAGGGCACGACAGACGCCAACAACCGTATCATCAACCTGACGGTGACCGCTGGCCCGGCTGATACACCCACATCCATTCTGTCACTCCCAAGTGTCACTGTCCCACTCCCGACAGTAACGGTCCCACTCCCAAGCGTTACCGTTCCACTGCCTACCCTGACGGTTCCACTCCCCAGTGTCACCGTCGCGCTGCCAACGGTGACGGTCCCACTCCCAAGCGTCACCGTCCCACTGCCTACCTTGACGGTACCGCCCATCCTGGATACCCCTACGCCAGGCGCGACAAGCACCCCTGGGCCGGGCGTCGGCACCACGGTCCGCCTGTGTGGAGTGGTCGATGCCTATGTCCCCGCCTCCGCCCTGACCGCTGGGTCGCTGAGCATCGGCGGGCAAACGCTGGTCCTGGCGCCCGGCACGGTGCTGGATGCCGACGCGCTGCTGCGGCAAGGCGCCGACGTCTGCGTCGAACTGACTGTCGGCGTCAACGGCCAGGTCCTGTCGGGCCGCGTCACGCCTAACGTCGGCGCGTCGGTCCGCGCCTGCGGCGTCGTCACCGATTTCCGCGCGGCGACCGCCACCACGCCCGGCTCGATTACCATCGGCGGCCAGACCTTCCCCATCGCCGCCGGAGCCACCCTCGACAACCAGAACCTGATTCGCGTCGGCAGCGACCTGTGTCTGAATGCCCAACTCAACGCGGCGGGCCAGATCAGCACAGGCGGCGTGACGCTCAACGCGGGCGGCAGCGTCAACCTGTGCGGCACGGTCACCGCGTTCCAGGCGGCGACGGCCAACGCCGCCGGCTCGATTACCATC
>CAZFUK010000283.1:0-6956 GCA_964522005.1 uncultured Anaerolineales bacterium
TTACTTAGGCATGCCGGCGAGGGCGTTGAAGGACGGTCGGGGGGACCAGTCGGGGCGGACGATGCCAAAGGCGGCCTTCTCGTCGCGCGCGCCCGACACCGGGCCGAAGTTCAGGTTCCACAGGAACATCGGGCCGACGAAGCCCCAGTTGCGGGCCATCTGGTAGGCGCGGACGATATACTGGGCCTGCTGCGCTTCGGAGATCTGCGCCGCGTAGCCGTAGCCGGCGGCCGGGCCAGCGCCTAGCCCTTCCACCGACGCCCAGCCGAACTCGGTCGGCCACAGCCGCTTGTTCCCATCTCCGTTCGCCACCATGATGTTGCGGTAGCCTTCCATGGTGCTGCGGAAGAAGAAACTGGGGTGACCCTTGAAGTCGCCACCGCCGGCCGTGCGCCAGTCGGCGTCGGGCGGGTTGTTGAAGCCGCTGGGGTGGACGCCGACGCCGTCGCACACGCTGCGCAGGCCGTTGGCGTACATCGCCTGGAGATACGCCTGGTCGTCCACGGCGATGGAGCCGTCGTTGACACCGGTCGGCGTGAGGGCGCCGCTGATGACCAGGGCGTTGCCGTCGTTGGCCTTGACCGCGCGGTAGGCCAGCCGGAGCAGGTTCATGTAGGCCGCCGCGTTGATGCGGCCGCCCTGCCCACCCCACTCGTACCACAGGTTCTGCTCGTTCCAGATTTCGTAGGCCTGGACGCGGCCCTGATAGCGGGCGGCCATCGCGCCGATGAAGTCGGCGTAGTCCTGCGGGTTGGCGGGCGGGCCTTCCACCGAGCGGTCGTCACCGTTGGGCCGCGCCCAGGCGGGCGCCTTGACCACGCTCAGCAGGATGTTGAAGCCGGCGCCGTTGGCGGCGTTCACCAGGCGGTCAATGTCCCCCCACTGGTAGTTGCCCTTGGACGGCTCGTAACGCTTCCACTCAATCTGCTGCTTGATCCAGGCGAAGCCGATGCCGCGAATCGCGCCAAAGGAGCGGTCGTAGTTGCCGTCGCTGATGAAGTCGCCCTGGATGCCGTAGTTGAAGCCAGAGCCGCCGACGCGCGGGGCCGGGGCGGGCGGCAAGGACGCCTGCTCGGTGGGCTGGGGCGCCGGAGCCGGAGCGGGCGCGGGGGCAGCGCCGGCGGGCGGAGGCGCGGCGGCCTGGGCGATCTGGCCGTAGGGCAGGTCAGGCTGCGGGACATAGGTCCGGGCGTCAATGGCGTGCGACCAGACGGACGAGAACGTCGCCACGCCGTCTACCTGAACCGTGAAGTAGACTTTGTTGACCGGGTTGCGGGCCAGGCTGACATCCACGTCGTTGAAGTCCCACACCGGGTGGACGACGTTGCCCTCGGAGTAGGTGCGCTTGACACCCTCGGCCACCACCTCGGCCGGCAGGTTGTTCACCATGCGCAGCAGGCGGACCTTCTTGTCAAAGAAGGGGCCGACGGAGTTCGGCGTTCCCGACTCAAACAGGCGGACGGTGATGTTGCCCTTGACGGCATTGTTCACCGTGCGCAGGTTACCCGACCCATCGTGGGGGTAGAGAATGCTGACGCGCGCATCCACAGCGCCCGGGTTGCTGCTGCCCACGCCCGACGGCATGAGCGGCTCGGGCAGGTAGGTGCGGCCATCCGCGCCGTGGCTCCAGACGTTGAAGGCGTGAGGGAAGCCATCCACCGTCAGGTAGAAGTAGTACTTGTTCTGGGGGTTGCGGGCTTCAGTGACGTCAATATCGTTGAAGTCCCACACCGGGATGGTGTGCCCGGCCACGTTGGCCATGCGCTTGCTGCCCGTGCCGACCGGCTGGGCCGGTTCGGTGTTCAGGGCGCGCCACAGGCGCACGGTGTTGTTGAACTCCGGGCCGATGGGGTTCAGCCCACCCGACTCGAACAGGTAGGCCGTAATATTCACTTGGGTGGCGGCGGTGACGGGGGCGTTGTTGTGAGGCCAGACAATCTCGATTTTGGCGTCCACGGAGGACGCGGCCGCGACGGTCGGGACTCGCTCGGACTGGGCGCTCAGCGCGAGCACGCTGAGGGTGACCAGCGCCAGGGCTAACCCCAGGCGGCGAAGGACGGATAGAGGCGGTCTCACACGGCTCTCCTTTAGGCGTCGTGCGGCGGTAGACGACTGGGTCTCCATGCCCCTCTTTCATGGTTTCCGCCGCGTGGCGCAATAACTGGGACTTCCATCGTCTGGCACACGCCAACGACGTGTCAACGACAGCGATTCTAGCCAGATTTGGTGTGGGGTCAAGCCTGGGCTGTGATGGAGGCTACGCAGCCCGTTACACGGGGGGCCAGGGGATGTGGCGGCCGGGGCCGGGGTCGGGGAAGACGCCGGCGTCGAGCAGGCGGGTGAGGCGGCGCTCGAAGGCGCGTAGCTCGGCCGACGAGAGCAACTCGGTCAGCGACTGGCGCAGGGCGGCGTCGGGCTGGAGGGCCGTCTTCAACTGCTGGAGGTCGGTCAGCAGATCGGGGGGGATTTGTTCGCCCGCGAAGTCCCAGATGACGGTGCGCAGCTTCGGCTCGTCGTGGAAGGTGATGCCGTGGTCAATGGCCCACACCCGCCCGTCATAGCCGAGCAGGCAGTGGCCGGCCTTGCGGTCGGCGTTGTTGACGATGATATCGAACAGCGCGATGCGCCGCGCCTCGTCCTCGTGGCCTTCGCGGAACGTAAAGTAGTGCTGCTCCTGGTCGCAGTCAATGTAGAACTGGACCGAGCCGTAGCCGCGCACGCCTTTGCGCAGTACGGTCGGCGGCACGATGAGCCAGCCGAGGGCGTCGCTGACGAGGTAGGCGGCGCGCTCGCGCAGGCAGAGCGTCCCTTGCGGGAAGTCCCACAGGGGACGCTCGCCCCGGCGGGGCTTGTAGACGGCGGGCAGGGCCAATTCGTCCTTGGTGACGGTGACCAGGAAGGTGTAGTTGGAGCTCCAGGGCAGGATACCCTGCTCCTCCATCTCGCCGTCGGCCAGGGTATCCACGACCTGTTGAATCGTCACGCCGACCGACTCGCCTGTCGGCTCCGGCGTCGGCTCCGGCTTATCAGCGCGCTTGCGCCGTGGGAAACCGCGTTCGGTAGGCATTAGACTAAGGTGCGCCGATAGCCGTTGCGCGGCGGGCAGAAGTGGCCGTCGGCGTTGATGGGCTGCCCGCACAGCGGACAGACGGGCCGACCTTGCTTGACCATCTCGATGGCGTGGCGGGCCATGGCTTCCATCTGGCCCCGGCTGGCCCACATGCGGACGATGTCGCCCTCGTCCTCATCCATCTCGTCGGCGTCGGCCTCGAACTCGCTCGCCTCAAACTCGTCGGCCTCCTCCTCGTCGTCGTCGTCATCGTCCTCGTCGCGGGCGCGGAGTTCCTGGGCTACCAGGACCAGCAGGTCGCGCTCCTGGTCGTAGCCCAGCCCCATCTGCCCCACCCGAAACAGGGGCTGAACCGGCGTCTCCAGGGCCATGTTACGCGGCAGGGGCGCGGTGGACATGGCGGGGAAGTTCTGGTCCAGGTGCTCGATGAGTTGCAGGACACTCTGGGCCAGCGCCGACACCTGCTCCTTCTCCATCAGGAGCGAGACGACCTGGCCTCCCTTGCGGGCCTGGAGGAAAAAGGTGCGCTGGCCGGGCACGCCGATATACCCCGCGGTGATGCGGCTGACCGGGTTGAGTTCTAACACGTTGGCAGCCATACGGCGTTACTCCTTTGCCCCCGCGCCCCCGCCGACCGGCGCGGCCACCCCATCGGGGATGGGGGTCGCCTCGCCCTCCGCGGCGGCTGGCTCCTGGCGCTCAGGCTTCTTCTCGGGCGGCTTCGGCACCGCGCCCGTATCGTTCATGACAATCAGCCGCGCGCCAACTTTGGGCAGGTGGAGCCAGGTGAGGGAGGCGGGCGCGATGTCCAGGCGCTGGAACAGGTCCAGGTGCAGGCCGATGTAGTGGGCGACGATGGACTTGATGACGTCGCCGTGCGAGACGACGGCCACGACCTCGTCAGGGTGGGCGACACGGATGGCTTCGCACTGGCCGACGGCGCGCGCCTGCATCTCGGCCAGCGACTCGCCGCTGGGGAAGCGGGTCTGGCTGGGGAAGAACTGGACGCCAAACCACTTCTCGTGTTTGGCGAGTTCCTTGAGTTCGCCCCCCTGCCACTCGCCGTAGCGCACCTCGCCCACGCTCTCGACCACCCGGATGGGCAGGTCGCGGGGCTTCGCCAACGGCTCGGCCGTCTCCATGGCCCGTTCGAGCGGGCTGCTATAAATGGCATGGATGGTCAGGCCGTCGAGGCGCTGGGCGAGGGCCTGGGCCTGGGCGCGGCCTTCGTCATTCAGACGGACGCCCGGCGTCCAGCCGGCCAGGCGCCCTGTTTTCACAAAATCGTTTACCGCGTGACGGATGAGGAGTAGTTCTGTCATACCCCAAATTCTAGTCGGCTGGGCGCAAACAGGCAATCCTCCGCTCAAAGCGAGCCTGGACGGCGCAGCAGCGCCTTCAGCCGTCGGCGCGCTCCGTAATACATCATCAGCAGCCGCCACGCCTTGGAGGACTGAATCCACCCCAACTGCCCTTCATACGCTGAGGCTGTCTGGCGTAGGGCGGTGTGCTCTGCCTGAAGCGAGCGCAGTTCCTGCTCGCGCTGCCGTAGCTGATCCTGGGCGTCCTGGAGCCACGCGCGTACCTCATCCGCCCCTGTCGTAGAGAGCGCGTGGTGGAGCGCGGTCGATTGCTCGGCCAGGGCGCGGACGCGGCGCTGGGCGGCCGCATGGTCCTCGCTCAGCACGCGCAGCGGGGTAGGCGCCTGCGCGGCCTCCGTCCGCCGCTCGGCGTCCTCCATCTTCTGGAGCACCACCACGCTGGCCGCCCGCTCGACCTCGCGGTACTGGCCCCCGCTCAGCACGTCGTTGACAAAGGCCACGACGCCCGGAAAGCCAGGCTCGCAGTCGTGGAAGGCCACGTAGCCCCCCGGCACGACGTAAGACTCGTAGTGGTAAAAGTCCCGCGAGGCATTCAGATAGTCATGCAGCCCATCAATGAACAGCAGGCTAATCGGCCTGTTCCAGGCCACTTTGTAGGAGAGCTGGACAATAATCTCCACCGTGTCTGTCAGCCCCGCCTCGGCCAGATTGCGCTGCATCGCCTCAAGGGTCGGCGGCTGGTGACGGATGAGCTTGTCGAGGGCGCCGATTTCGCCCTCATGCGGGTCAATGGCGTACACCCGCGCCGTCGGACACAGGGCCTTGACCACACGGGCGAGGGCGACGGTGGATTTGCCCTGGTAACTGCCGATTTCGACAATGGGCTGCGCGCCATGCTCCAGCAGGACGCGCCGCGCCATGACCATCAGTAGCTCGGCCTCCTCGTCGCGGAGCCAGCCCTCAATCGGGTCTACCTCGGCCTTGATCAGGGCCGGCAGGATGAAACTGTTGTCCAGTGTGGGCAACGCTGCGCCGGTGGATTCGCCGCTCGCGTCTGCCTGGACCTGGGCTTCCGTACCGTTGGGGCGCATCGCGGCGCCCACGCCGGCCGGCACGCTGATAGACACGGGCCGGACCGACGAGGCTAGCTCCAGCCAGGGCTGCACCGCATCGCGCAGGCGGGGGTCAAAGACCAGGGGCCGCCGCACGCCATAGACGTTGAGGCTGTCGTCGGCATAACTGTTGGCCTCCCACTCCTGGTCTAGTCCCCCCTCGGCCGCGATGCGTCCCCAACGTTTCAGGTGCCAGGAATGCTCAGGGACCGTGCTGAAGACTTCGACCTGCCGCCCGCGATCCGCTTTCGCCTCCAGAAGCGAGCGTGCCCGCAATGGCGCGTGGAGGCACACCACCTGGTCTGTTGCCTGGGACGGCCCCGCCGTGCCGGCCACCTCGTGGTTGCCCAGGGCAATCTCAAGCGTGGGGGTCGCCCGGCTCATCCATTTGGGCGGATAGAGCATCTCCACAAAGCCAATCTGGCGGGTCTCCACCAACTCCATGATCTTCGAGAGCGGCCCAATCGGCCGAAGCGGGCGGCGCGTCATAGTGAGCAAGGCGTCGGGCGTGGCGGCCACCTGGTCCCGACGCTGGACAAAGTTCACCACCTGCACCTCGAGCGCCCCGGCGTAGGACTCGGCGAGCACGGTGCGCAGGTCGCGACGCGGCGTCCACCAGAACTCATCGGCGTCCATGGAGATGACCCAGTCGGCTCCACGGCGAAACGCCTCGCGGGCCAACTCGTTTCTCAGGCTCACCTGACGGAAGGGGCCGAGGTGGCGTGTCCAGTGGATCCGCGCGTCGCGCGCCAGGCTGCGCAAGACGCGGTCGGTGCCGTCCGACGAGTCGTTGTCCATGATGAGGAAACGGTCAACGCCGAGGGCCAGGTGATGGAGGATATTGACCGGTAGAATGTCGGCTTCGTTGCGTACCACCATGATGCCATAGATCTGCATGAGGTTGTCCTGGTCTCAGTGTATCGAACGTAATGAACGGCTATGCCTTGACATGGCCCAATATCCCCCTTATCATAGTCGAAAACCGCGTTGACCCCAAAAGGTTAAAACAGGTATGCTTCACACCCGCTCCGCCACCCCCGACGATGCCGCCGCCATCGCCGCCATCTACAACCAGGGCATCGAGGACCGCGTCGCTACCTTCGAGACGCGCCCGCGCACGCCCGACGACGTCCGCGCCTGGTTCGACGGCGTCCACCCAATCGTCGTGGTGGAGGACGGCGAGCGCGTGATGGCCTGGGCCTCGACCTCAACCTACCGCGCCCGCGAGTGCTACTCCGGCATTGCCGAGTTCTCGGTCTACGTGGCGCGCGACGCGCGGGGCCAGGGCGCGGGCCGCGTGGCGATGCTGGCGCTGCTCCAGGCCGCCGAGCGCGCCGGCTTCTGGAAGCTCGTCTCGCGCGTCTTTCCGGAGAACCAGGCCAGCCTCGGCCTGTTACGCTCGCTCGGTTTTAGAGAGGTGGGGGTCTATGAGAAGCACGGTCAGTTGGATGG
>CAZFUK010000284.1:0-6290 GCA_964522005.1 uncultured Anaerolineales bacterium
AGCCTCGTCTTGCCCGTGCCGCCGGGGCCGGTGAGCGTAACCAGGCGCGTGTTCGGCTGTTGGAGGAGAGACGCAACCTGTCGCGTCTCCTCCTCGCGGCCGAGGAGGGCGGTGGGCTGGGCGGGCAAGTTGTTGGGGTGCGCGTCGAGGGTCTTGAGCGGGGGGAAGTCGGTCGGCAGCCCGGCCGCGACGACCTGGTAGATATGCTCCGGGCGGATGAGGTCTTTGAGCCGCCGCTCGCCCAGATCGCGGAGTGCCAGACCTGCCCGCTCGCGAAGACCTGACAGGTTTCCCCCTGCGGGGACTACGTCAAAACCTGTCAGGTCTGCCCGTCCGAGATGGTCGCGCACCAGCTCGTAGGTAGGCTGCGAGAGGAGGACCTGCCCACCGTGCCCCGCTGACATGAGCCGCGCGACGCGGTTGAGCGTCGGGCCGAAGTAGTCACCCTCGCGCTCGACGGCCCCGCCCGTGTGCAGGCCCATGCGGACGCGCAGGCGGACGGAGGACGGAGGACCGCCGACGGACGACGGAGAAGAGGGAGTTCCATCTTGGCCGGCCTCCTCGGTCTTCCGCCCTCCGTCCGCCTGCGTTCCTTCGGCCTCGGTCCTCGGTCCTTCGTCCTCCGTCTTTCTTTCGTCCTCCGTCTTGCCTCCGTCGTCCGTCGTCCATCCTCCGTCGGCGCTCAGCGCCCGCTGGGCGGCAACGGCGGCGGCCAGGGCGGCGGGCGCCGTGGCGAAGGCGGCGCAAAAGGCGTCGCCGACGGTCTTGAAAACGTAGCCCCCGTGGGCCTCGATTGCCTGGCGCAGCAGGGCATCGTGGCGCGCCAGGGCCGCCTCCATGTGGTCGGGGGTGTGTTCCCAGAGCTGGGTACTGCCCTCGATGTCGGTGAACAGAAAGGTGACGGTTCCCGTGGGACGGCTGGGCATGGACGCCTCTCTTTGTCCACTCTCCTTGTCCACAAGGATAGCAGAGGGGGGACGGGAGGTCAAGACCAGGCTCAAGACCAGACGCTAGCCGAGGGCATCA
The DNA here is from genome assembly GCA_964522005.1 of uncultured Anaerolineales bacterium. GTDB lineage: Bacteria > Chloroflexota > Anaerolineae > Epilineales > JAHCIE01 > JAHCIE01. The sequence continues at coordinate 1,027 of CAZFUK010000284.1, forward strand.
ATTTGGGGGCGGCATTGTGCGGCGGTCCCTGCATCTTGGCAGCGTTGTATGTTATAATGCTCTCCTGTTGTACCGGCGTCCCAGGGCGACCTGGACCCTGGACCGGTAAAGGAGACCAACGTCGTGGGGCTGCCTTCCGTGTCCGCCCTCCTCTATTCCTGGCTCCGTTGCCACCCCGGCGAAGGTCGGCGCGTCGGAGTGATGATGCTGTACTCCGCGGCCGCCACGGGCGGCGTCCTAACGGTCGGCCAAGCAGTCTCCAGCGCCCTCTTCCTGAGTCGCCTCCCTCCATCGGCTACTGCCTATCTCTACATCCTACCGGCGGTTTTCATCGTGCCGGCCATGCTGCTCTACAACCAGATAGCCGCCCGGCGGCCGCTGAGTCAGGTCTTCATTGGCTCCAACAGTCTGCTGTTCGCGGCTGTGGTGGTGTTCCGCTTTCTGCTGACGACGCCCTACGGCCACGACTTCTGGACCCTGGTGAGCATCTATCTATTCATCGAGTTTTCGTACAGCCTGGTCTTGCTTCAGTTCTGGACGTTCGCCGGCCAGATTTTCAACCCGCGCGAGGCCAAGAGGCTGTATGGGCTGATCGCCGCCGGGGGCAGCATCGCCAATATTATCGCCGGTCTGTCTCTCAGCGCGCTGGCCCATGCCGTCGGCGCCCCGAACCTGCTGTTCGTCGTCGCCGGCGCGCTAGGCATCTGTATTCTGAGCGTGTGGCTGTTGAGGCCCAGCTTGCGGACGGAGGGGGAGGCCGGGCGGTCGAGCGGGACGCGCGAGCCGGGGCTAAGCTTGCCCCAGACCGTGCGCGACATTGGGCGCTCGTCGGTCCTGCGCATCATCGCCACCTTGACCATCCTCCTGGCCCTCCTGGTTAACATTGCGTCCTATCAATACTATAACGCCCTCCAGGTCACTTTCGGCAGTCATACGGAGGACATGGTCGCCTTTACCGGCCACTACGAATTCTGGGCGGGGTTGGCCGCCCTCTGCGTCCAGGTCTATCTCACTCCACGCCTCATGAGCCGCTTCGGCGTCGTCGCCGCGTTGCTGTGCTTCCCGCTCGGACTGGGCCTGGGGAGCGCCTTCGCGCTGGCGTCAGGCGGCGCCCTGGGGGCCATGGCCCTCACCCGCGCCAACACGCCGGTCTTCCGCCGCACCATCACCGTCGCCGCTCTCAACGTGCTCTACCTGGCCGTGCCCGCGCGGCTTCGCCAGCGCGCCGCCGGCCTGATTGAAATCCTGTATGCGTTCAGTTTTGGCCTGCTGGGCATCCTGTTCCTGGTGACCCCGCGTGTCGCAGGCTGGACATACCTGGCGTGGTCGCAGCTGGCCCTGGGCTTGGTGGCGGTCTGGCTGGTCGTGCTCCTCCAGGCTCGTCGGTCCTACATGAACGCCCTGGCCGAGAATATGCGGTACCGGCGGCTTGACCTGTCCGCCGAGCCGATCGACCTCACCGACCCACTGGCAGCCCGCCTCCTGCGCGACACGCTGCGCCATTCGGACACGGCGCGGGTGATTCACGCCCTGCAACTCGTGGCCGGTGTACCGAGTCTCGACTGGGATGGCGACGTCGCGCCTCTGCTCGACCACCCCTCGCCGGAGGTGAGGCGCCTGGCCCTGGCTCACCTGGGACGCCCCGGCAACACCGCCTATGGCCCTGTGGCGCAGGCAGCCTTGAGCGACCCCGATGAGAGCGTGAGCGTCGCGGCCATCCAGGCCTACGCGTCGATTGGCGGTGAGGACGCTGTCAAGACCCTGCTCCCCCTTCTCCACTCGGCGCGGCCCCGCCTGGTAGGCGCTGCGGTGGTTAGCCTGGCGCGCTACGGAGGGGCTGAGGGGCGGCAGAGGGCGGAAGTGGCCCTCCAGCGCCTCCTGGTCAGCCCGGATCCCGCTCTGCGATTGGAGGGCGTCCAGGCGCTCGGTCTGCTCCCCTCACCCACCTTTGGCCCACTGCTCTTGACGCTGTTGGATGACCCCAGCCCGGGCATCCGCCTGGCGGCCATTCGCGCCGCCGGCGTCATGCGTCTCCCTGAGGCCGTGCCCTATCTCATCGCTGGCTTAGGCTCCAAGCGGACAGAATCCGCAGCGATTGACGCCCTGGCGCAGTATGGGCCGGGCAGCGAGCCGAGGCTAGAGGACGCTTTGCGCGATACCACGCACTCAGTCGAGCGACGGGCGGCCATCCCAGGCGTGCTGAGACGCCTGGGTACGGCGCGCAGCATGGAGATTCTGCTGGCAGCCCTTGACGAGCGGGATGAGACTGTGCGCGGCCACGTCTATGCGGCCCTCGCCCAACTCCACGCGGCTACCCCCTTCCCTTTCCGGCGGGCGCTCGTACAACAAGCCCTGACGGCCGAGTTACCGGCCGTCTATGCCTGGTACGCGATGCGCAATGACCTTTCGGTCGGGCTGGACCTCCTGCTGGATGAGGCGATCACGCGGCGCGTCCGACGGGGCCTGGAGCGGATCTTCGATCTGCTCAGCCTCCTCTACCCAGGCGAGGCCCTCTCGACCATTCGGCGGGCGGTCGGCGCGCCGCATGGTACGCAACGCGCGGAGGCCGTGGAGCTGCTCGACACCCTGCTGGCGCGCGAGGATAAGCCGAACTTACTGCCCCTGCTTGAAGCGCCAGCGGTGGAGTTAGCCAGGCTCGCTTACCGACAGTGGGGCATCCCGCAGCACTCGCTGGCCGACCGCCTCACTGAGCTTGCGCGTGGCTCAGATGCGTGGCTGCGGGCCTGTGCCGTCTTCCGCATCAGCGCGCTTCGCCTCACCGCACTGGCGCCGCTGGCGCGTCAGGCCCTGACGGACGGCGACGACCTGGTACGTGAGAGCGCGCTGGTGGCGTGCCGCCACGTTCTCGACCCTGACACCTGGGCGCGGCTGGCCGAGCCGCAGGCCCGCCTGATCCAGTATCCCCTGAGCCGGGCCTATGCCCAGGCCAGTCTTCAACACGGAGGCCCAGTTATGCCTCTATCCACCATCGAGAAAGTCCTGTTTCTGCGTGGGGTTGAACTATTTGGGGAGTTGGAGAGCGAGGACCTGGCCCTGGTGGCGCGTATCGCCACGGAGGTGGCGATTGGGGCCGGTGAACGCTTTATTACCCAGGGTGATGTGGGCGATTGTCTGTATATCCTGGTGGAAGGCGAGACGAGCATCGTCGTCGAGGGGGCAGGCGAACTGACGCGGCGAGGTCCAGGGGGCATCATCGGTGAGATGGCGATCATCTCGCACCAGCCGCGCTCGGCGCACTGTATCGCGGTGACGGACATTACGGCGCTGCGGGTTGACCAGGACGACTTCTGGCGTCTCATGGATGAGCAGCCGCAGCTCGCGCGGGCCACCATCAGCGTGCTCGCCAAACGGCTCAACGACACCACGGCGCGCCTGCCCGGCTACCGAGCCGTCGCTCCCTCCGCGCTGTCAGCGTCTTCCGCGTGAGCTGGCCCTGCCCTGGCTTTACCCCTCCCGCGCCAACCTCTGCTCCAGGGCGTACGCCACGGCCTGCTCCAGGCTCATCGCTCGACCCTCCGCCTGGGCAGCCGCGAAGGCAGGGGCGCCCAGCTGGTCACGGATGGCGGGCAGATGGCGCTCATACTCGATGAGAAGGATATTGACGCGCGGCCCGCCGGCGGATGCGTACAGGCCGTCGGCGGCGCCGAGCAGCCGGGCGGCCCGCTCCGCCTGTCCTTGCGCCGCCGCCAGATAAGCGAACGCATCCAGACCGCCCGCAATGTTGCGGCGGCTGCCGGCCTCCAGGCGTAGCGTCAGGCTCTCCCTCAAGAACGCCCGGGCCTGTTCAAAATCGCCCTGTTTGGCGGCGACAATCCCCAACGGGGCGAGAACAACCTGGGTGGTGTACTTGTCCTGAATCTGGCGGTACAGGGCGAGGCTCTGCTCGTAGAAGGAGCGGGCCGAGGGGAGATCACCCTGATCCACCGCCGCGCGGCCGAGGGTGAGGGCCGCGTAGCCCCAGAGCGAGGGCAAGCCGGCCTGCTGGGCCAGGGTGAGGCTCTCCTCACAACTGGCTTGCGCCTGGGCGTAGTGCCGTTGCAGATAGGCGACGTGGCCATGCCAACTCAGCGCGCGGGCTAACCCCGGCTGATCGGCTTGCCTTCGGAACAACTCGATGCTCTCTTCGATCAGGCCGCGTCCCCGCGCCGCCTCCCCTTGGGTAGCCACCGTGAACCCCAAAATCGCCAGGGCATAGGCCAGACCCCGGGCGTCACCCATCTGCCGATAGATGGCGACGCTGGTCTGCGCGGCGGTCTGACTGGTCTTGTGGTCGGCCTGGGCCTCGGCGAGCAGGGCTGTGGCGCGATACGCATGGGCACGCGCTGCCTCGTCGCCTGTCTGCCCCGCTTCCCGTTCCAGGGCGTGGGCCAGCCAACGCAATCCTTCCGTGTGGTGACCGTGGGCTAACCAGAACAGCTCCAGCGCCGAGGCCAGCCTTAGGGCTTTGTCTGGACGGGCGGCCAGTGACCAATCTAGGGCAGCGCGCAGGTTGTCATGCTCGATCTCCAGTCGCCTGAACCAGGTGGCCTGGGTAGCGCGCCAGGCGTGTCGCTCTGCCTCCTCGGCCAGGCGCAGGCAAAAGTCGAGATGGCGCTCGCGGATAGGATCGGCCTCGCCGCTCGCGTCGAGCCGCTCGCGCGCATACTCGTGGATTGTTTCCAGCATCACGAAGCGCAGTTCCCCCCCATCGCCGACCACCTGTTTGATCAGACTCTGGCTCACGAGAGAGTCCACCCCGTCCAGCGCCTCGATGCCCAGATCGCCCCCGGCATTGCATACCGCTTCGATGGCCTCCAGGGCGCGGCCGCCCGAAAACACGGCCAGGCGTTGGAACAACCGCTGCTCAGCCGGGCTGAGTAGATCGTAGCTCCACTCCAGAGCGCTCCGCAGCGTCTGCTGCCGAGGTGGCAGGTCTCTCGCCCCGCCGGTCAGCAGCTTCATGCGGTTCTCCAGGCGAGTGAGAATGGCTTGCGGTGACAGGAGGCGAACGCGCGTGGCGGCCAGCTCGATGGCGAGGGGAAGGCCATCGAGGCGATGGCAGATGGTGGCGATGGTGAGCGCCGTGTCGTGGGTCACGGCGAAGTCCGGCTTGACGACCGAGGCGCGTTCCACGAACAGGGCGACAGCGGAGTACTGCGTAATGCTTAGTGCGTATTCCGTATTTCGGATTTCCTCCGTCCTCCGTCCTCGGTCGTCCGTCCAGGGGGGCAGCGCCAGCGGCGGGACGGGGAACTCGTGCTCAC
>CAZFUK010000284.1:6300-6917 GCA_964522005.1 uncultured Anaerolineales bacterium
CAGCGGAGTACTGCGTAATGCGTAGGGCGTAGTCCGTATTGCGTATTTCGTATTGCGTATTTCGTAATCCGTCCTCCGTCCGGGGGGGCAGCGCCAGCGGCGGGACGGGAAACTCGTGCTCACCGCGCAGGCGCAAGACCGCACGACTGGTGACCAGGGCTTTGAGTTTGGGAGCGGCCGCCAGCAGGTCGGCCACGATGGACGCGGCGGCGGTGATCTGCTCGAAGTTATCGAGCACTAGCAGCAGGCGTTTGTCGCGCACCGCATCCCGCAGCGCATCCTCGATGCGCTTGCCACCCTGCTCTCGGATGTCGAGCGCCTGCGCGATGGTGGAGGCGACGAGGCTCGGCTCGATGATCGGGGCGAGGTTGACAAAGTATACCCCGTCGGGGAACTCGTCCAGCAAGTCGGCGGCGACGCTCAGCGCGAGGCGTGTCTTGCCCGTGCCGCCCGGCCCCGTCAGGGTGACCAACCCGACCGTGGGACCCCTCAGCAACTGGCAGAGCGCCGCCACCTCTGTCTCTCGCCCAATGAGGTCGTCGCGCTGGGCCGGCAGATGGTTCAGCCGGTGATTGAGGGTCTTGAGGGGCGGGAAGTCGGCGGGCAGGCCCGGCGCG
>CAZFUK010000285.1:0-6914 GCA_964522005.1 uncultured Anaerolineales bacterium
AAGACGATGGCGATCAAGACGCTGGCCGAGGCGATCGGCGGCGAGTTCAAGCGCATCCAGTTTACCCCCGACCTGGTGCCCGCCGACCTCGTCGGCACGCGCATCTACAACCAGAAGAATGGTGAGTTCAATACGTCCCTCGGTCCCGTCTTCACCAACCTGCTGCTGGCCGACGAAATCAACCGCGCCCCGGCCAAGGTCCAGTCGGCGCTGCTCGAAGTGATGCAGGAGCGGCAGGTCACCATCGGCGGCGAGACCTACCAGGTTCCCAACCCGTTCCTGGTCATGGCGACCCAGAACCCCATCGAGACCGAGGGCACCTACGCCCTGCCCGAGGCCCAGGTGGACCGCTTCATGCTCAAGGTCCTGGTCGGCTACCCGACGCCCACCGAGGAATTCGTCATCGTGGAGCGCATGACCGGCTTCTTGCAGGACGTCCACAAGGTGCTGACCACCGAGCAGTTGCTCGACCTGCAACGCAAGGCGTACCAGGTCTACGTGGACCCCGCCCTCATCGAGTACGCCATCCGCCTGGTCAATGCGACGCGCAACCCCAAAGAGGTCGGCCTCAAGGACATGGAGCGCTACATCACCTTCGGCGTCAGCCCGCGCGCGTCCATCAACCTCATCCTGACCGCCCGCGCCCTGGCCTTCGTGCGGGGCCGCAACTACGTGCTGCCCCAGGACGTGCTGGACATGACGCTCGACGTGATGCGCCACCGCCTCGTCCTGTCCTACGAAGCCCTGTCCGACAACGTCACGAGCGACGATGTGCTGAAGCGCATTCTCGAACGTATCCCGACGCCGGTGGTGCCGCTGCATGAACACGCCAACTTCCGCCCCAACGCCTGAGCGCATCCTCCAGCGCCTCGACTGGCACGTGGTGCGCCGCCTGGACGGCTTGCTCCAGGGCGACTACCGCACCCTGTTCTATGGCTACGGGGTGGACTTCGCCGACCTGCGCGAGTACCAGCCGGAAGACGACGTGCGCTACATTGACTGGAACGTCACGGCGCGCATGGACGCGCCCTACGTGCGCCAGTACGTCGAGGACCGCGAGATCAGCGCCTGGTTCCTGCTCGACCTGAGTCCGTCCATGGACTTTGGCGCGAACCAGAGCCTCAAGCGCACGGTGCTGATTGATTTTGTGATCACGCTGGCGCGGCTGCTCACTCGCCACGGCAACCGCGTCGGGGCTATCTTCTACGGGGCCAAGGTCGAACGAACCATTCCGATTGGCGGCGGCCACAAGCAGGTGCTCCGCCTGGTCAACGACCTGCTCAAGCGGCCCTCGACGCCCCAGGCGACGTTCACCGACCTGACGCCGCTGCTCCAGACCGGTCTCAACGCCATTCGCCGCCGCTCCCTCGTCTTTATCGTCTCGGACTTCATCAGCGCGCCGGGCTGGGAGCGGCCGCTCAGCCTGCTCAACCAGCGCCACGACGTTCTCGCCATCCGCCTGTGGGACCCGCGCGAGACCGAGTTGCCCGACATGGGCCCCATTTATATGGAAGACGCGGAGACCGGCGAGCAAATCTGGGTGGACACGAGCGACAAGCAGTTCCGCCAGCGCTTCCAGGCCGCCGCCCAGCAGCGGGAGGCGGCGCTCAACGCGACCTTTAAGCGGGCCGGGGTGGATGTGCTGGCCCTCTCGACCGAGGAAGACCTGGTGCGCACGATTGTGCGCTTCGCGCGGCAGCGGCGCCAACGCCGCAAGTAGGGGTTAGAGAAGCCTATGTCGTTTATCTGGCCGGCCATGCTCCTGTCGCTCTTGCTCATTCCGCTGGTCGTCGCGCTCTATGTGCGGCTCCAGCGGCGGCGCCGGCTGGCGCGCGAGCGGTATGGCAGCCTGGGCATTGTGCAGGGGACAACCGGCCGCTTTGCCTGGCGGCGGCACGTCCCGCCCGCCTTCTCCCTGCTCGGCCTGACCCTGCTGTGCCTGGCGACCGCCCGCCCCCAGACCGTCGTCAGCCTGCCCAAGGTCGTCGGCACGGTCATCCTGGCCTTCGACGTCTCCGGCAGCATGGCCGCCGACGACATGAAGCCCACGCGCATGGAAGCCGCCAAGACGGCCGCGCGGGCCTTTGTCGAGCGCCAACCGCCGACGGTGCTCATTGGCGTCGTCTCGTTCAGCGAGAACGGCTTCTCGGTCCAGCCGCCGACCAACGACCAGGGCGAGATTCTGGCGGCCATCAACCGCCTCACGCCCGCGCGCGGCACCTCGCTGGCGAGCGGCATCTCCGTCGCCCTCAACACCATCGCCAACATGGGCCGCGAGCAGACGCGCTACTACACCAACGCCACCCCCACCGCCACGCCCACGCCGACCCCTGTGCCGCCGGGCACCCACATCCCCGCCGTCATCGTCCTGCTGACCGACGGCGAGAACAACGTGCGCCCGGACCCCATGGCGGCGGCCAAGACAGCGGTGGAGCGCGGCGTGCGCATCCACACCATTGGCATCGGCAGCCCGACCGGCGCGACGCTCAAGGTCGAGGGCTTTACGGTGCATACGCAGTTGGACGAGGCGACGCTGAAGCAAATCTCCGACGTAACGGATGGGTCGTACTACAACGCCCAGAACGAAGACGAACTGCGCAAGATCTACGAGAACATCGGCGTGCAGTTGGTGGTCAAACCCGAGAAGACCGAGGTGACGTCCATCGTGGCCGTCATCAGCCTCGTCGTCTTGCTCATTGGCGGCCTGTTGTCGAGCCTGTGGTTCAGCCGCTTGCCCTAAGAGTTTTAGACAGAATTAACAGAATTGCCAGAATTATCAAGGCGGAAGAATGGACCCGTGGGGAGGTAGCGCGTGACCGTATTATGGCCGGGGTTCCTGCTGCTGTTGGGACTCGTCCCCTTGCTCATCGCGCTCTACATCTGGATGTTGCGCCGCCGGCGGCGCTTCACCGTGCGCTACTCCAGCCTGTCGCTGGTGCGGGCGGCCGCCCCGCCCTCCAACCGGCGGCGGCACATCCCCTTTGCCCTGTTCCTCCTGGGGCTGACCAGCCTGGTCGGCGCGGCGTCCCGTCCGGTCTCCATCGTGACGGTGCCCACCAACCAGACAACCATCATCCTGGCAATGGACGTGTCGGGCAGCATGTGCTCGACGGACATCACGCCCAACCGGCTCACCGCCGCCAAGGACGCCGCGCTCAACTTCATCCGCCGCCAGAAGACCGGCACGCACATCGGCCTGGTCGCCTTCGCGGGCTACGCCGAGCTGATCCAGCCGCCGACCACCGACCCGGAAGTCCTGCAAGACGCCATTGACAGCCTGATGGTCGGGCGGCGGACGGCCATCGGCAGCGGCATCCTCAAGTCCATTGACGCCATCGCTGAGATTGACCCCAGCATCGCGCCGAGCGTGAGCAGCACTTCGACCGCAGTCAAACCCACGCCCGTGCCCAAGGGCGCCTACGCCCCCGACATCATCGTGCTGTTGACCGACGGCGCGAGCAACGCCGGCCCCTCGCCCCTTGAAGCGGCGCAGCAGGCGGTGGACCGGGGCATCCGCGTCTACACCATCGGCTTTGGCACCGAGCGCGGCTCGGAGTTCCCCAACTGTGGCAACATCCAGGGCACCGAACCCCTGTTCGGCGGTCCGGGTGGCCCCGGCGGGGGTGGCCCGCCGGGCGGCGGTGGGCGGGGCTTTGGCGGGGGCGGCGGCTTCGGCGGCTTCCGACGCGGCATTGACGAGGAGACGCTTAAGAAGGTCGCCGGCATGACCGACGGCAAGTACTACTCCGCCGAGAGCGCCAGCCAACTCGAAGAGGTCTTCCAGAGCCTGCCGACCTCCCTCATCACCAAGCACCAGACCACCGAGATTAGCTTCATCTTCACCACCCTCGGCGCGCTGCTGGCCGCCCTGGCGATTGTCCTCTCCCTGCTCTGGAACCCGCTGTCTTGAGGCGGTCGCCTCGATCGCCCTTACTCGCCAGTCCGGCCCCCCAGCCGGACTTTTTTGCTACCCGACGCGAACGTGAGGGCGCTTACCCCACTGTGATGAATTGCACCCCCTGGATGTGATATACTTCACAGCCTGACTGTGAATCGGCTGCTAAGATAGGGAGGCCGCGACGCCTGCCCGCCGGGTGGGCGCCAACGCAGCGTTCTGTTCCCTACCCCGATGCCACCAGCGCAGTGAAAGTGAAGGTCACCATGCTTCAGGTCCTCGGTCAAGCATGCTCGAAGCTGTCGTACCGTGTCTGCGTCGTTCTCATGCTCGTTGGGCTGGCCTGGTTCACCACGGCCAATGTGCGGGCAGAAACCCATTTGAACTCGGACGATGTTTATGTAGCGCTCTCCGATGGGACAAAGTTCGTCGGCACCGGTATTCAGTGGAGCGACTACTTTTGCACCGGCGCGCAGATCTGCAAGACCGGCGATGTGAATGGCGATGGGCGCGATGACCTCATCGCCTTTGTCCGCACCACCCATCTGTCGGACGACAGCGACGTGTATGTCGCGCTCTCCACCGGGTCCAGTTTCGGCCCGCTCCGCAAGTGGCACGACTACTTCTGCACGCTCCAGGAAATCTGTGAGGTGGGCGACGTCAACGGGGACGGCAAAGCCGATATCCTGGCCTTCGTCCGCACCAACAACGGCGCCAATGACAGCGATGTGTATGTCGCGCTCTCTACCGGCACGGCTTTCGGTCCTGGACAGAAGTGGCACGACTACTTCTGTACGCTCCAGGAAATCTGCAAAGTGGGTGACGTGAACGGCGACGGCAAGGCCGACATTCTGGCCTTTGTCCGCACCAACAACGGCGTCGGGGATAGCGATGTGTGGGTGGCCCTGTCCGATGGCACAAAGTTCGGGGCGGGCCAGAAGTGGCACGACTACTTCTGTACCCTCCAAGAGATTTGTGCCGTGGCGGATGTCAACGGCGACGGCAAGGCCGACGCGGTCGCCTTCGTGCGCACCAACAACGGTGTCGGGGATAGCGATGTGTGGGTCGCCTTCTCCGATGGCACGAAGTTTGGCGCGGGCCAGAAGTGGCATGACTACTTCTGCACCCTCCAGGAGATTTGCGCCCTCGGCGACGTGAACGGGGACGGCAAGGCCGACGCGATTGCCTTCGTGCGCACCAACAACGGCGTCGGGGATAGCGACGTGTGGGTGGCCCTCTCCGACGGCACGAAATTCGGTCCTGGACAGAAGTGGCACGACTACTTTTGTACGCTCCAGGAGATCTGTGGCGTGGGCGACTTCAATGGCGATGGCAAGGATGACGTCGTCACGTTTGTGCGCGGCCGCACCGATAACCCGGTGACGACCAAGACGCTCGACGTGTCCATCTCCATGTGGTGGAATCCGACCGATCGAGCCAAGGCCAGCTACACAACCATCTTCGAATACTACGCCGATGCCATCTTCGAGATGAGCAACGGCGCGAACCGCGTCGGAACCATTACCGTCTATCCCAACCGCGAGCGAGATGAGACCGCCGATGTGGTGTGGACCTTTATGGATTGGCCCCACGCTCCCGTCGCGGGCCGAGGCCATGCCGGTGACCATCTCTACTTCGCGGACATCTTCTATAGCCCAGACCCGGATGGGGATGGTCCTGGGACGGCCCTGGGGCCCTACTTTGCCCTAAACGCCGGTCAGGAACGCGGCGCGGGGTACACCCTGGCGCATGAGTGGGGGCACTTCTACTATGGCATCTACGACGAGTATCGGGCGAACCGCACGTGTAACCCCCTCCGCCCCACTGAGTCGGACATCACAGCCCCCTGGGCCTGTGACGTCTCGGTCCAGCCGTCGGTCATGACCAGCCAGTGGAATGCCAAGAACGGCGACTACACCTGGCTCAACTTCTCCATCGCCGCCAATCAGACCAGCGGCAACGTCAATCGCCGCGTCTATGGCGTCAGCGGCTGGGAGACGCTCGTGCGTGACCCCAAGAACGACCCGAAGGACGGCGCGCGCAAGAGTCTCGCCACGCGGGCGTACTACCCGGAGTTGAAGACCGTCGCGCCCAGCGGGAGCAACCCTCCCACGATTGAGCTGCCCAACTCCGAGTCGCGGGCCGCGCTCCGCATCGTGTGGGTTCCCCCTGCACCGGCCAAGCAGACGCAGACCACGGACCCCTATCTGCCCCGTGTCATCTCACTCGACGGCAACGCCATCCTCTACCCGGAGGCCGGACGGCTCGTCGCCAGCGTGGGTAAGGCGGGCGGTCTGATCACCAAGGCTGAGGTGAGCGCGAGCATGGTCAACCCCGACGGCACTACGACCACCCTGACCTTTACCGATAACGGCGTCGCGCCCGACGGCCGGGCCAACGATGGCCTGTACTCGGCGCTGCTGCCCTACACCCAGCCCGGCGCCCACCAGGTCGAGATCCACTTCACCAACCCAAGCCTACAGGCGGAGATCGTGTACGATCACTATCACTTCTCGCCCGGCCCCAACGGGGAAACGGTCGAGCCGGTTCCTCAGCCCGTGGGTGAGGACTTCGATCAATCGGCAACCGTCGAGTTGATGGTGTCCGGTTTCCGCCCCGGCTTCAGCGGCGCCGCCTCGCCGACGCAACTGACACCGGACAACCTCGACTTTCCGGGGCGCATTGACACCGCTGGGGACAAGGACAGTTTCACCTTCTACCCTGAGACAAGCGACCCGCTGGTCCTGCGTGTCACCGACCTGGCCCTCGGCATGCAGCCACGGGTGCGGGTCTATCGCGGCGACCCCGCCGTGCTCATCGGTGAGTACACCTTCACGCCGTACGGCAACGACTACTTCTTCACCAAGCTCTCGGTCGAGGCGGGCGAGCGCTACCTGGTGGAGGTCGAGCACGTGGACCCGAATGCGTCGGAGGGCCTCTTCAACGTCAGTGTCGGCCCGGCCCTGGCGAATACCCTGGAGACCGCCTGGCGTCTCTTCCTGCCTCAGATCCAGCAGGC
>CAZFUK010000286.1:0-6912 GCA_964522005.1 uncultured Anaerolineales bacterium
CCCAATGGGGTCGCCCGCGCGCAGGATGTAGTTGTTGTCGTCGAAGAACATCATGCCGATGACCTGGGCGCCGTGGCGGCCCTCTTCGAGTTGGGGCAGAATCATCTTGCCCAGCTTATAGCTGGCCGTGTGGCCGGACGTACTGAAGACATACGCGACTTTCATGTTCTGGGTTCCTTTGGAGTAGTGGGGGTATTGAACAGCAGGGGAAAGGATAAATGCTCAGGCCCGTTGGGTCAAGCCGTTAGGGGGTTATTCTATCAGTCGTCTAACTGTAGCTCTAACAGTGGCATGTATCGCTCTCGAAGCTCATCGAGACGCTGCCCGATGTTATGCCACGGTTTGAGGTCAAACTCCTGAACGAGGAGACTTCGCAAATACTCTTGCCGCTCTGAGAGTGGTCCATGGTATTGTTCCCATTTCTGGGGATGTCTGATCCAATCAATAGATGCCTGTCTGTTATAGCTAAGCTCCTCTAGATAAGCGTATCCTACCTCACACCCAAGACAGAGAAACTCGAACAGAGAGGCGCCGACGATGACATGAGGATGCTCGAATGCCATCGGAATGGTCATGACAACAGGTGATGTATCTCTGACATCATGGTTAATGTGTAGCAGGCCATAATGTACTCCATCACCACCTGTCCGGGCAAAGGTGGATGAGTTCAAGGGCGTCGTAGTGTAGTCACAGACAGTCAGGGGTTGGTGTAAGATGAGGCCGATCGGGTCAAAGACTAATTCGGGCTCTGTGTCTAGCCTCTGCGCCTCTTGACGAGCCAGCTGCCAGAGTTGGCCGAGTACTACGTTAGGCATTTATAAGACGCCCTATCTAGACGAGAAATAAGCCCGCTCGATTGCGTCCGCTTCCGCTTCTTCCGCAGCTAAGTCCGCTTCAATCTCGTCCCGGTTCGCGTGATAGTAGGCTAAGGCGGCATACACCTGGGCCAGAGTGAGGTGCGGGACTTCGTCTGCAATCTCCTCTGGGCTTAACCCCAGCTTGTACCAGGTGGCGATGCGTCGGACCGTTACACCAGTACTGGCGATATGGGGACGTCCGCGTCGGATGTTGGGCGAGCGGGTAATGAGCGTGCCAATGTCAGTTGTGGTACTCATAAGCTGTCCTTTACCCTGGCGGCGCGGCGCGGTCGTCTCGCTTAAGTATAGCGGGGACGGGGAGGTCGTCAACTTGAAGCCGCGCCTGTCTAGCGGCGAATCGTTTGGTCGAGGATGAGGAAGGTGCCAAGCGGCGTGTCGCCGGAGGCCAGGGGCAGTTGCCGGCCGGTCTGCCAGTTGTACATGCCGACGCGGAAGCGGTACATCCCGCTGGGCAGGTCGGGCGGCAGTTCGACGCGATGTTCGTCGGCGACCAGATCCTCGGGCTGCCAGCGGGAGGGCGGGTAACCCGTCTGCTCGCCCGGCGCGTGGTCGGCCTGGGCCACGACCTCGCCCGCCGCGTTGATCAGGTGCGCGAAGACCGAGTAGTCAAAGTCCGGCGTCCGGCGCGCCTGCCAGTACAGGGTCAGCGTCACGTGGGACTCACCTGTGTCCACCCGATACCCCCGCAGGTCGGCCAGGTCCGTCACCGTCACGTCCACCGGGTGCGGGATGAGCCACGCCCGCCACTTGGGGAGGGTGGGAAACTGGTAGGCGGGCTGAATCACCCCGAAAGGGGTGTACAGCGCGAGGCCGGCCATGACCAGGGCGACCCCGCCCGCCACCCGAGTCGGGGCGCGAGGCGCTAGGCTCAGCAGCCCGTAGCTCACCAGGAGCATGGCCGGGGCGATGACCGGGAACAGGTAGCGGCCCTGGTAACACGACGGGTCGCAGCGCGACGTGATGGCGGTCATCATGACTTCGAAGCCCACGACCACCCCCGCCAGGACCAGCAGCCCCAGCCGCGTCTCCGCCTTGAGCCTGTCCATCTCACCGCGCGCCGCTCGCCACACCAGCCCGCCGATGCCCGCCAGGACGAGCAGCAGCGTCAGGCCGTAGAACCAGCCCGGCGCGGGGATGTTCATCCAGCCGAAGAGGCCCCAGAACGACTGGAACTGGACGGTGAAGTAGTCGCGCGCCTCGCTCCAGCCAAAGGCGGCCGGCTGCACGTCGCCATAGCCAAGCTGCTGGTACATGTTCCAGCCGAGCGGGTCACCGTACACGACCTGGTTGCGGATGAACCAGGCGGCGGTCAGGAGCAGCACAGGCAGGGCGACCGCCGCCCCCGCCCGCACCAGCCAGCGGAAGGAGCGCCGCCGCCAGCCAAGGGCCGCCAGCGCCACCCCGACGCCCACCGCCACCAGCAGCCCGCTGGTCTTCGCCAGCATCGCCACGGCCAGCCACAGTCCGACCGGCAGCCAGGGCCGCCAGCCCTCGGGCCGGTGCAGGGCGGCCGTCACCTGCCACCACACGCCCGTCGCCGCCAGGACCAGGAGATTGTCGTTGTTGACCGCGCCGCTGATGAACAGGAACTGGGGGTTGAAGGCGGTGAGGGCGCCCGCCAGCAGGCCGACCAGGGGGCGCTCTGGGAAGAGACGCCAGCCCAGCGCCACGGTGAGCAGGACGGTAACCAGCGCCATCAGCACGGAGGCCAGCCGCGCCAGGTGCAGGCCGAGCGCCTGGCCGCGAAAGGGGAAGGTCTCCGCCGTGCCGTGCAGGCTGATGTTCACATCCTGGCCGCCGCGCCCGGCGAACATGAAGCGCGGGTTGAGGCGGAACCCGCCCGTCGCGTCCGTCAGGTCGGCCGGGGCGGCCAGCAGGGCGGCCAGCGCGTAGTAGAGGGGCGGCTGGTGCGTCTCGCCCAACTCCCCGATGCGCTGGACGGGCAGCGCCCGCTCGGTCAGCAGGTGGGCGACGTAGTCAAAGTGGCCGACCTCGTCGGGCGCTTCCCAGAGCGGGGTGACGGCGCTGTAGAGCGCCGCCAGCAGCGTGAACACCACCCCCAGGCCCGCCGCCAGGCGGACCGCCCAGCGCGGCTGGCCCTGTCCCGTTCCCTCCATCTGCACTCTCTCTCCTGCCCCTGCCTGCGGGGGCCAACGCATGAACTATTATAAGTTGCACCACTATATTAAACCATAACTGGGAACGAAGGAGAAGAATTCATGGACACCCAGGCGGCGGCGGAAGGGTGGTTGTCTGGCCTAACTCGAACGCCTGTGCTATAATACTCGGTGTCCCAGGTAAAGCAGGGACGCCGTTAGGGTCATCCACTATATAAAACCACTATGTTGACCATTGACCTCACTACCGCACGTCGCTTCATTCTCGGCAAGCAGGGCCTGTGGCCCGGGCGGCGCTGGCGCGGCCTCCTGGGGACGGAGCAGGCCATACGGGCGATGGAGTACTTGCAGCTCGACCCGCTGCAAATCATCGCCCGCAGCCAGGACATCAAGCTGCACAGCCGCGTGCTCGATTACGCGCCGGGGCTGTGGGAAGAGGTGACCTACCAGCAGCGCAAGTTTTTCGACTGGGGCGGTTGGCTGGCCGTGCGGCCCATGGACGAGCTGCCGCTCTGGCGCGGCGTCATGCGCCGCGAGCGCGAGAGCAACGCCCGTCTCCGCGCCATCGCCCGCAACCACGCCGACGCCATCGCTGAAATGCGGGCCGTCTTGCGCGAGCGCGACACCGTGAGCAACCGCGACTTCGCGATGGCGACGCGCACCCGCACCCACAGCTATCGCGGCCGCAAGGACAGCGCGCTGGCGTTGTACTATCTATGGCTCACCGGCGAAGTCATGACCCACCACCGCGACCGCTTCGAGCGGGTGTACGCCCTCACGGAAACCGTCGCGCCGGCGCATCTCCTGGGTGAGGGCGACGACGCCGAGGTGGACCGCTTCCTGATCCAGAAGGAAGTCGGCTTCGCCGGCCTGTCACGGCTGGCCCGAACGAGTGACTCGTATCGGCGCGGCGACCCGCAGGGCGCGGCGCAACGGCTGAGCGAGGCGATGCTGGCCGACGGTGACCTGGTCGCCGTGCGGGTGGAGGGCTGGAAGCAGGTCCACTACGCGCTGGGGAGCGACGCCGGGGCGCTAGGCGAGTTGAGCGCGGGGCGCGTTCCGTCGGCGTGGACCCCACTGGAGACGACCACGACGGACGAGGCCGTCTTCCTGGCCCCCCTCGATCCGGTCAGCGCGCGCGGGCGAGCCAAAACCCTCTTCGGCTTCGACTACGTGTGGGAGGTCTACAAGCCGGAGCACCAGCGCAAGTTCGGCTACTACACACTGCCGATTCTGTGGGGCGAGCGGCTCGTCGCCCGCTTCGACAGCAAGCTCAACCGGCCGACCAACACGTTCGTCATCCTCGGGTTGTGGCTGGAAGACTCAGCCCTCGGCGAGGACGAGGCCTTTGCGGAGGCGTTGGCGCGTGGGTTCGCCCGCTTCGTCGCGTTCCTGGGCGCGGGCCAACTGGACGCGGAGGCGATTGGCGAGCCTCTCCTGCGCGAGCGGATTCAGGCGGCGTCAAGCAATCGGCCTGGGTGAAGAGTCGCCTCGCTGTGCGAAAGCGCCTATAATTCGCCCCTGCTGTCTACACCCTACGTCGGTAATCATGTTTCCACCCTATGCCAGTCTAAGGAGATTGCGATGAGCCAGCCTGAAACGAAGAGCACGCGGAAGTCCGCCTCGGCCGGTAAAGAGGACAAGGGCTTCACGGCCGAGGAACGCGCCGCGATGAGGGAGCGCGCCAAAGAGCTAAAGGCCGAAAAGGAGAAGGCGGACGGGGAAAACGCCGTCCTGGAGAAGATCGCCGAGATGCCTGAGTCGGATCGCGTGCTGGCCGAGCGTGTTCATGCGATAGTCAAAGCCAGCGCGCCGGTCCTCGCGCCGAAAACCTGGTACGGCATGCCCGCCTATGCCAGGGACGGCAAGATTGTCTGCTTCTTCCAAAGCGCCGCCAAGTTCGGCGCGCGCTACGCCACGCTCGGCTTCAACGATTCAGCGAACCTCGACGAAGGCGCCATGTGGCCGACCGCCTTCGCGCTCAAAGAGTTGACCCCGGCCGACGAGGAGCGCATCAGGGCGCTCGTGCAGAAAGCGGTGAGCTGATCTCTTCTGTGGTCGGCGTGAGGTCGGAACGTGGCCGAAATGAGAGTGAGGAGACCCCAGTGCCCAGGTACGTAATCGGACCGGACGTGGTACGCCGGCTGGCGCAGGAGCAGGTCGTTGTCCCCAACGAGCACCAGCTCTTGGCCCCGACGCTGCTGCGCTCGCAGTTGCTGTCGCAGCTCTACCAGGCGGTACGCCGAGGGGAGATCACCAGGCAGGACGCCGAGGCGCAGCTCAACTACGCCCGTGGGCTGCGGATGCGGCTGCTGGGCGACCGCGTCCTTCAGAGCGTCGCCTGGAAGGTTGCGGACCAGTTGGGGTGGCCCGACACGCTCGACGCCGAGTACGTCGCGCTTACCCAGTTGCAGGCTGACGCGCTGATCACCCTCAATCAGGAGTTCGCTGCCGCGGTGAAGGGCCTGGTGACGGTGGCTCCGTACGAGGCGCTCATCTCCCCGGTTGAATGAGGCGTTCGGTAGCGCTCGCGGGATGGGCGGGGCTGCGTTATACAAGACCAGACAACTGAGGCGGGTCACAGGAGGACCGGCGTGGCGAAGCTGATCTACACGGCGATTGCATCGCTGGACGGCTACATCGAGGACGAGAGCGGCCAGTTCGACTGGGCGGCGCCCGACGAAGAGGTCCACACCTTCATCAACGATCTTGAGCGGCCGGTCGGGGTCTACCTCTACGGGCGCCGCATGTACGAAACGATGAGGGTCTGGGAGACCGACCCCAGCCTGACCGAGGAGCCTATCACGCGCGACTTCGCGCACATCTGGCAGTCGGCCGACAAGATCGTCTACTCCACCACCCTGCAAGCCGCCCCTACGCGCAGAACCCGCATCGAGCGCCACTTCGACCCGGCCGTCGTGCGGGGGATAATCGCGTCCTCGGACCGTGACGTCGCCATTGGCGGCCCCAGTCTCGCCTACCACGCCTTCCAGGCCGGGCTGGTGGACGAATGCCACCTCTTTCTTGTGCCGGTCGTGGTGGGGGGAGGCAAGCCCGCCCTCCCCCACGGTGTGCGCCTCAACCTCGACCTGCGCGACGTCCGCCGCTTCGCCAATGGCACGCTTCATCTCCGCTACCATGTGGATAGTTGAGGCGGGCCGCCTCAATAGCGCCTAGAAGAGGTATGGACTTCACTGGCTCGACCGAAGATGTCCTGCTCCCCCAGTGCGAGTTGGGCCGCTGATGGCACTGAGACCTTTCCGAGGAGGCTCAAAGTGGATAGCGACTGGCGAACAAGCCTTTGGAAGCAGTTTGGGGCCGCCATTGATATGCTTGAGGATGCCATAGACCTTTGCCCCGACCATCTCTGGACCGCTGTCTTATGGAAGGATCCGGAGGATGTGCAGTACGGCCAATTTTGGTTTGTTGCTTATCACACGCTCTTCTGGCTGGACCTATATCTGACCGGCTCTAAGGAGGGTTTTGCGCCTCCGCCTCCATTCAAACGTGGGAGCTTGCCAGAACAGCCCTATACCAAGGCTCAGATTCGAGCCTATCTGGGTACATGTCGCAGAAAGTGCCAGTCAACTATCGAGATGATGACAGATGAGAAAGCGCAGCAACGCTGTGTATTCGAATGGATGGAGCCTAGTTTCTTCGAGCTACAACTGTATAGCATGCGACATGTTCAGGAGCATGCAGCGCAGTTGAGCTTGTTGCTTGGGCAACATGATGTAAGTGGTTTTGATTGGGTTGCCAGCGCTCGTGACAATTGAATTACGAGTCAGGCTGGAAGCCGGGGAGACCCTGGATGAAACTTCACTACCTTGAAATCGTAGCGTCTGATGTCGCGGCGGTGTGCGCCGCCTACGAGGCCGCCCACGGCCTGGCGTTCGGCCCCCCTGACCTCGTGCTCG
>CAZFUK010000287.1:0-6910 GCA_964522005.1 uncultured Anaerolineales bacterium
CGGCGACCAGGTAGCCTTCCACCGCCAACAATAGGCTCGCAACCAGACCAACAAGGAGCATTTGCGCTCCCTGTTGGCTGACCGTGCCCCCTCTCCCTCTGGGAGAGGGCTGGGGTGAGGGTCCGAGCGGAGGGGACATCGCCATGCCCAGCGCGCCAATCGCCAGGACAGCGCCCAGCCCGGCCAGCGCGAAGGGCAGGCGCGCCGTCGCCTCGTCAACGCCGCCCGCCGTCGCCCACATCAGCGCGGGCAGGAGAACTTCCCCCGGCCCCTTCTTGTGGACAAAAAGCACTTCGTCGCGGCCCTGCCCCAGCCCCGCCGCCATAAGCATCGCCCGCGCCTCGTCGCCCTGGAACTCGGCATAGCCCAGGTGCGTGAGGCGCAAGGCTCCCGCCAGGAGCAGGGGCAAGAGGAACAGGAGGCTCAGGCGGCTCGAACCTACCCCCCTGCCCCCCTCCCTGGCAGGGAAGGGGGAGTGTAGGGGCGAGGTCACCTCGCCCGTCGCCCCTCCCTTTATAGGGGAGGGGTGGGGGAGGGGTCTCAGCCTACTCGCTACCCACCATCCGCCTCCCACCACCACCAGCGCCAGGTCAAAGCCCGCCAGGACCAGCGCCCGGTCCAGCGGACCGGGCAGGTAGGCGAGGGCCAGGCCCAGCAGAACGAGGCCGGCCGTACCCAGGCCGAGGCCGAGGGCGGCGCGTTCGACCCACGTCGGGTGCGCGCCGCGCAGCCAGAGCTGGGCCGCCAGCGCGCCCGGCAGCAGGAGCAGCGTCAGGCCGGCGACCGCGCGCACGATTGGAGGAAGGGGGAGGAATAGGAGGAGATGGGCGGCGAGGGCCAGCGCCGCGACGAGGGCCAGCCAGCGCCGGACGCCCGGCCTCGCCCGCGCGGTCTGCGCGGGGAGCGGGGACTCACTGGCCTGGAGCAACCCCTGACTATCCGCCATCTGTCACCACCGAGGGCCGGCCCCTCAGGGCCGACCACTCACCGCCAGCGGCGGCGTGTCGGCGGTTTCGTCGTCGCCCAGGACTTCGCGCACGACGTAGATGGGCTTGTCCTGGGCTTCGTAGTACGTGCGCGCCAGCACCTCGGCCAGCAAGCCCGTCGAGATAAACTGGATGCCGACCATGACCAGCAGCACGGCCAGCATGAGCAGCGGGCGGTCGCCGATGTTCTGACCCAGAAAGAGCTTGACGAAGGTGAGGTACAGGCCAATGAGGATGCCCAAGCCCGTCGCCAGCAGGCCCAACGTGCCGAAGACGTGGATGGGCCGCGTGTCGAACGACAGCAGGAAGCGCACCGTCATCAGGTCGAGGAAGACGCGGACCGTGCGCGAGATGCCGTACTTGGACTTGCCGTACTTGCGGGCGTGGTGGTTGACCGGGACTTCCGCCACCCGCACGCCCATGCGGCTCGCCAGGGCCGGGATAAAGCGGTGCATCTCGCCGTAGAGCCGGATGCCCTTGACCACGTCGCGGTGGTAGACTTTGAGCGAGCAGCCGTAGTCGTGCAGATGGACGCCCGTGACGTTGGAGATCATCTGGTTGGCGATGATCGAGGGCAGGCGGCGGCTGAGGAACTTGTCCTGGCGGTTGACCCGCCAGCCGCTGACGATGTCGTAGCCCTCCTCAGCCTTGGCGATGAGCGTGGGGATGTCCGTCGGGTCGTTCTGGAGGTCGGCGTCCATGGTGATGATCCACTCACCCTGGGCCATGCGAAAGCCGGCCGCGAAGGCCGCCGTCTGGCCGAAGTTGCGGCGGAACCGAATCACTTTGAGGCGCGGGTCTTCCTGGTGGTACCGCTTGAGCGACTCGAAGCTGCGGTCGCGGCTCCCGTCGTCAATGATGATCATCTCATACGTCCGACCGTAGGCTTCGAGGACCTGGGTCAGCCGGTCGTAGAGTTCCGGGATGGACTCTTCCTCGTTGAGGAGAGGGATGACGATGGACAGGTAAGGGTCACGCACGTTGCCACTCCACCTGGGCCTTCAAGCCCGTCTCAATGTCCACACGCGGCTGCCAGCCGAGCACCCGCCGCGCCTTGGACGTGTCGGCCTGGGTCGCGCGCTGGTCGCCCGGCCGCGCCGGGCCGGGGACGCGCTCCAGACGGCGGCCCACCAGCCCCTCCACCAGTTCAATCACCCGGTTCCAGGACACCACGCTCCCGCCGCCGATGTTGAACGCCTCGCCCGTCGGGCCGTGGGCCAGGGCGGCCAGGTTGGCGTCCACCGCGTCGGCGATGTAGGTGTTGCCGCGCGTGTCGGTGCCGTCGCCAAAGATGGTCATCGGCTTACCGTGCAGCACGGCGTCAATCAGGATATGGATGCCCATGTCGGGCCGCTGACGCGGGCCGTAGACCGAGAAGTAGCGTAGCACAGTCACCGGGACGCCAAACGTATCCCGATAGTTCCACACCAGGTGCTCGGCGGCCAGCTTGGTCAGGCCGTAGGGCGACGCCGGCTGGAGCGGCCGCGTCTCGTCGCCCGTCGCCTCGCGGCCATAGACCGACGAGGTGGACGCATGGATAAAGTGCCTCACGCCAGTCTGGCGGCTGGCCTCAAGAAGTCGCTGCGTGCCCAGGATGTTGCACGTCATGTACTGGTCGAAACTGGTCCAACTCTTGAGCAGCCCCGCCATGGCCGCCTGGTGGAACACGGTCTCGACGCCGTCCAGCAGCGGCGCCAGGTCGGCTCTGCGCAGGTCGGCCTCGACAAAGGTGAAGCCGGGCGTCTGGCGCAGGGCGGCCAGATTGCGCTCCTTGAGCGGGCGCGGGTAGTAGTCGGTAAAGCAGTCCAGGCCGACGACGCGGTGGCCCTGGGCTAGCAGCGCCTCCGCGAGGTGACTGCCGATGAAGCCGGCCGCGCCGGTCACAAGACAAACACTCATTGGCTAACCTTATGCCGCCGCCGCTGGCAGTGGCAGGAGCAGGGTAATCGGAATGGTCTCAGCGGCAGACGGGGTGTAGGCCGACAGCGTCAGAATATCGCTCACCGGAGGGCGCTGCACGATGTCCAGCGCCAACTCGCGCACCTCGTCGCTTAGCTCGGCTAGGCCGGTCAGGGGGAAGCTGCGCGGCCCCACTTCCGTCCGCTGCGCCAGAACCGAATACTCGAGGATTGTCAAGCCAATCGCCCGCCGCTCAGTCTTGTTGACCCGCAGCAAGATGTGCTCATTTAGCTCAATACCCGTCCCCTTCTCGCCCGGCGAGAAGCTGATGTACAGGGTATCGCTCAACTCGTCGTAATTGAATGTAGGCGTCGCCATAGAACTAACCTATTTCTTTCGGGTAAGCCGTGACGATGTAATTATTGGGTTGTAGACGCCCTGCCTCATCCTCGCGGTATCCGAACAGAACCACTGCGACAATGTGCGTATTATCCTCCGTCAGCCCCTCAACTTCTTTCGAGTAGCGGTATTTGCGGGGATTGAGGCTATCCTGACGACGTGTCCCTAGTCGGATAGTCTCCTGGAGTTGCTCCTCGAAGTCGGTCATCTCAGGATGGTTGAGCGGGTCAATGATGTGCTGCCAACGTTCGTCAGTTAGGTAGATAAGATTGCCATAACGGTCACGGACTGACCAACGCCTACCTGACATTCGTGCAGCTACTCCTTGACCCCAACAATCGGCTGCTTCTCGTTGCCTCGAAAACCACCTACCAAATACAGGACACCGCCCACTGCGCCTGTCACCAGGTTCACCGCGTAGAAGGCCAGCGACAGGGCGAGGGCCTGGTCGGACGGCACGCCGACGCTGCTAAACAGCGCGACATACGCCGCCTCGCGGGCGCCCAGGCCGCTAATGGAGATGGGCAGCGCCAGGACGAACGAGATAATCGGGATGAACAGCAGGTAGTAGAGCCACGGCGCATCCATCAGGGCGTTGACGTGCAGCCCCCGCCCCAGGAAGTAGTTCGTGGCGACCAGTTGCAGGTTGAACAGGGTGGATAGGCCGAGGGCCGTACTCAGCGCGCCACCGCGATAGGCCGCGAACGACTGGGCAAAGCGCCGCACGCCGGGCCGGTCGAGCGGCTTCGCCAGCCAGGGCACCCGCGCAAACCAGCGGTGGAGCGTGCCCGCCCCCATCATCGCCAGCATCCCGACCAGGACGCCCGCCGACACCAGGACGATGACGACGGCCACGCGCGGCTCAATCAGACCCGGCCGCCAGAGCAGCGCCGCGCCCAGGGTCACCAGGCCCATCGCCATCAGGCTGACCAGCCCGGCCGCGCGGTCCACCAGCACCGAGCTGGTCGCCATCGCGCCGCCCGACCCGTCCCGCGCCAGTTCCACGACGCGCACCACGTCGCCGCCGATGCCTGTCGGGAGCATATTGTTAAAGAAGGTCCCGACAAAGTACAGTTCGGTCAACCGGCTCAGGCGAGTCCGCTGGCCGAGCGCCGCCAGCAGCCCCTGCCAACGCCAGGCGCGCAGCCCGACCCCCACCAGGTAGAGGGCCAGGGCCAGGCCAAAGTCCAGGGGCTGAATCTGCCACAGCCGCGCCAGGGTATTGCGCGCGCCCACCTGCCAGATCAGGACGCCCAGCAGGGTCAGGCTGACCGCGACCCGCAGCCAGTTGGATAACTTACGCATGCCTCTTCCACAGTCGGTGGAGCGTAGAGAGTGGAGTGTTGAGCGTCCAGCCCTCCACGCTTCACGCTTCACGCTTCACGTCTACAGGATGTGTGATTATAGCACACGCGGGAAGGGGGCGCAAAGTTAGGGGCAGGCAGCACGGCTGCTGCAAGGTCCGGCGCTCGCCCCCGACCTAACCCCCCCGGCCCGCTTCCCTGGAAGGAAGGGGGAGCTAGAGGGGCGCGACCTCCCCTCCCTGCCAAGGGGAGGGGTTGGGGGAGGGGTCAAGGGGTCAGGCGGATGGGAGTGGAGAGGGTAATCTGTGCGCCGTCCACCACTTGGCCGTCTTCCACCACCGGCAGCCGCGCCCCCGTCTTCGCGTCGTAGAGGCCCACCTCCAGTTCAAGCGTAGGCGGCGCGTTGGGCGCGACCGTCAGCTCATGCTCGTCCGTGACGATCTCGCCGGGCGTCCAGGTGGAAGTCATCGCCTTGCCCCCGTCCGGCGGGCCATCGTGCTGGCCGTAGCCCTGGCCGTCGGGGCCAACCAGGTGGCTGAACACCGTGTAGTCCACGGGCGTCGGCGTCAGGCTCCGCCAGTAGAGGGTCACCGCCACCTTGCGGTCGGCCACAATCAGGCTGTAGCCCAGAAGTTCGGCCACGTCACCCAGCCGCGCCGTCTGGCGGTGCTGCACGACCTGGTCCACGGGCGCCAGAATCGCCCGGTCGTTGTCCTGTACGACCGCCGCGTAATTCTGGTCCAGCCAGGTCGTATAGCCCTCCAGGCGGTCCAGCCGCCCGTTCCATAGGGCGATCGCCGTCGGCTGATAGTCCTGGGTGACGCGGATGGCCTCGTCGTCGGTGAGCAGGCCCGCCTCGACCCGTTTGGAACTGGGGTACACCAGCCACGGCACCTGGTTGCGGCCCGCCCGAAACGCGATCATCGGCGGGTCGGCGACCACAAAATCGGTCGGCGCGGTATGCTCCGCCAGCCAGGCCGCCGCCTCGCCCAGCGAGCGATACGGCGCCGGCTCGACGGCGTCAGCCAGGAGACCGGCCTGCTGTGGTACATGAAAGGCCACGAGGGCGAGCGCGGCCAGACTGGCGGCGACGAGCCAGCGTTCCGCCCGTCGCGCATGGCGGAGCGCGGTCCAGGCCGAGGCAGCGCCGACCCCGGCCAGGACGGCCAGCGGGTAGAGCAGCAGGGCGAAGTGGTGCTTGGCGAACAGGGGCCGCTGGTTGACCAGGGAGACGACGGTGACGCCGAGCCAGACCAGGAACAGCCCCCCGACGTGCCAGCGCCGCCGCAGCAGGGCGGCCAGCCCCAGGCCGGCCAGGGCGGTCAGCCCCAGGTTCTCGACCGTCAGGTACTCGACAATCCACTGCGCGTACTCAGGCGCGCGGTTGGGCCAGACACTGCGCGCCGCGACCGGCGTGCCGAGGACCTGCTGGATAAACGCGGGGGTGTTGTAGACCAGCGGAAAGGGCAGCCAGACGAGCAAGCCGCCGAGCGCCAGGGCCAGGATGGCGGAGAGCGCTTCGCGCCGGCCCTGGCCGCGCTCCCTGACGCCGAGCCAGGCCACCAGGAGCAGCGGCAGCAGGAGCACGACGCCGATGAGCTTGAGCCACAGCGCCCAGCCCATGACCAGCCCGGTCGCGAACAGCCAGCGCCGCCGCCCTGTCGCCGTATAGCGATACGCCAGGGCCAGACTGAGCAGGCCCACGCTGAGGGGTGGGATGTCGCGCTGGACCGAGCGGGCCAGCCAGAAGAAGTTAGGCGTCAGGGCCAGGGCCAGGACGGCCGCCGGTCCCGCCAGCCGCCCCAGGCCCGCCGCCTGGGCCACCTGATGCGCCAGCCAGGCTACACCCACCAGCCCGACCAGCCCATAGACCAGGGTCGTCAGGCGGCCCACCTCGACCGTCTCGCCCAACAGGCGAAACGCGGCCAGCAAGGATAGCGGGACGCCCGGCGGGTGGTCGGACCAGATGTCGGTGTAGAGCCGGTAGCCCTGCCCCATCATCCGCGCCGTCATGAGCATGATGCCCTCGTCGGCGTCCCACTGCATCGGGTGGAGCCACCGGGCGTAGACGGCGCCAGTCCCACCGACCAGCAGCGCCACGACAAGGGCGACCAGTCGGTCGGGTGTGAAGCGGGGCTGACGGCGAGGTGGGGTGAGGGTGCGGCCCGAAGCGGGGGTCGTATGAGTCATAGGTCAGCGAACTCTCCTAACTGGGTCTATTATAAACGAAAGTGAAGGCATACTATAATCTATGCCCCAGCCCGCCCCCCAGGGTTCTTTCAAAGTCAGGGACGGGTGATGCCGAGTAAGGCGAAGGCTTTG
>CAZFUK010000288.1:0-6910 GCA_964522005.1 uncultured Anaerolineales bacterium
CGCCCACCACATCAGCCCCCAGCCAAGTCAGCAGCGCCGAGCGTAGGCCCAGCCGCCGCGTGCCGACGCTGATGTTGGTCGGGCAGCCGCCCACGTAGGCGGCGAAGCTTTTTATGTCTACAAAGGGCGCGCCGACATCGTTGGCGTACAGGTCAATGGACGACCGCCCCATCGTCAGCACGTCATAGGTTCGCTCTGGCATGTGTAAAGCTCCCATCACGCCTGCCGATTCACGCTGTACAGAGGCACACGGCCGTCCCATGTCGTGTAGCTGTGCTTGACCCAGGTGTAGCGCGGGTCGTCGCTGTTGGCGAGGGACTGGGCGCTGCCCGCCAGCACATTCAGATAGTAGGCCGTGTAGCCCGGCGCGGTGGTAACGGGGTGGTAGCCTTCGGGCACCAGGACGACAGTGTCCGTCTGGGCCAGCACGACCGCGTCAATGGGCGTTCCCGCCTGGCTGAGCGGCGACTCGGGTGCTGTGTAGACGCGCTGGAAGGCGTAACCGTCGGGCTTGTCGAACTTGTAGTAGTAGACCTCTTCCAGGTCGGCCTCGACCACCTGCCCCGCTTCGTCCGTCTTGTGGAGGTCGTGCTTGTGCGGGGGGTAACTCGACCACCCCCCACCCGGCGTGTAGACCTCCACGACGACCAGGCGGTGGCAGGGGAAGCCCGGCGGCAGCATGTCATTGATCTGGCGCGTGGCGTTGTCGCCGCCGCGTATCTCGGTCGTCACGTCGGCGGGCGTGACGAGGCGCGGCGGGAAGTCCTGGTCCGTCGGGACCCAGGCCACGGCGAACTCGCAGTCGGTGGCCGCCGTCACGGTGAACTGGACGCGGCGCGGCAGATACAGGGCGTGAGGCAGGCCGGCGAAGACAGTGGCCCATTCACCGATGCCCGTCCACCGCCCGCAACTGGCCTCGACATCCACGCGACCGCCCAGCGTCACCAGCGCCAGTTCATTCTCCCCTGTCGCCCAAACCCAGGCCTCGCCGGCCGCCAGCCGACGCACCTGGAAGTGGATGTACTCCCAACCCGCTCGTTCGGGCGTAACCTCGACCACCAGGTGCGGGTCGCGGTGTCCGCTCGGCCGCACCACCAGGTTTTGACTATCGTATTGCATAGGCCCCTACCGTAGCTCAGCCAGCGTGACCGGCTGGCCGCTGTGCGTGGACTGCGTCGCCGCCACGCCAATCTCCAGCGCGCGCAGGCTGTCCACGCCGCCGACCTCGGGCACGCGGTCATTCCGAATACACTCTATGAAGTGCTGAATCTCGGCGCGGTAGGCGTCGCCAAACCGCTCCATGAGATAGGGCACCACGTCGTGCTGGGCGCCGGCCCGGCTCAGCAGCAGCACCGGCGTGTGCTGGTACAGACCGATGTTGAGCGCGCCCTCCGAGCCAAGCACCTCGGTGCGGATGTCATAGCCGTAGAAGGCGTGGCGGCTCAGTTCGACGTTGCCCAGGCCGCCATTCTCGAAGCGCAGGTTGACCACGGCGTTGTCAATGTCGCCCACCGCGCGCAGCGTGTCGCACACCATCAGCGTCCCCTCGGCAGACACGCGCTCGACCTCGCTGCCCATCAGCCAGCGCGCGATGTCGAAGTCGTGGATGCCCATGTCAATGATGAGGCCGCCGCTGAGCTTGGGGTCGGCGAACTCGACGCGGGGGCAGAAGGGGTCGCGGCTGGTGGACTTGACGGTGACGGGGCGGCCAATCTGGCCCGCCTCAATCATCTCCTTGGCGCGGCGGTAGCCCCGGTCAAAGCGGCGGTTGAAGCCAATCTGGAGGGGAACACCCGCCCGCTCGACGGCGTCAATGGCGGCGCGTGACTCGGCCAGACTGAGGGCGAGGGGCTTCTCGCAGTAGATGGGCTTACCGGCCTCGGCGGCGGCGATGACCAGGTCGGGGTGGGTGCTGGTGGGTGTGGTGATGATGACGGCGTCCAGGTCGGGGAGGGCGAACGCCTCGCGGGCATCGGCGAAGGCGTGGGGAACGCCAAACTCGGCGGCCAGACGGGCGCGGGGTTCCGCGTTCGAGTCCGCGACGGCGTACAACTGGACGCCCTCGACCTGGCTCACGAGCGCCCGGGCGTACAACTGGCCCATGCGCCCCAGACCAATCACGGCCACGCGAAGACGAGCGGGCATGGGGAACGCTCCTTTCAGCGGCTCCAAACGTGTGCCGGCATTATAGCATAGACCACAGGAGAACGCGAAGACTGGCGGTTTGTGTTATAATACGGCCACATCTTCGGCCAAATCTAGGTGAGGGAGTGGACGTATGCAACTGGCAGGCAGCAGCGCGTTGGTCATGGGTGGCGCGTCCGGTCTGGGGGCGGCGACGGTACGGCGGCTGGCGAGCGGCGGGGCCAGGGTCACCATTGCCGACCTGAACCAGGCGGTGGGCGAGGCGCTGGCCCAGGAACTGGGCGACGCGGGGCGCTTCGTGGCGACTGACGTGACCGACGAGGCGTCGGTGGAAAACGCGGTGCGGGCGGCGGTGGAACACGGCGGTGGGCTGCACATCCTCGTCAACACGGCGGGTATCGCCGTGGCCGAGAGGATCATGGGCCGCGAGGGTCGGCACGACCTGCGGCGCTTTACGCGGGTGATTCAGGTCAACCTGATTGGGACGTTCAACGCCATCAACGTGGCGGCGCCAGCGATGGCCCAGGGCGAACCCAACGCCGAGGGCGAGCGGGGCGTCATTGTCAACACGGCGTCGGTCGCCGCGTTCGACGGCCAGATCGGCCAGGCCGCCTACTCCGCCTCCAAGGGTGGCGTGGTCTCCCTGACCCTGCCGGCGGCGCGCGAGTTGGCCCGCGTCGGGGTGCGCGTCTGCACCATCGCCCCCGGCATCTTCGACACGCCTATGATGGCCGGACTGCCTGAAGCGGCCCGCCAGTCCCTCGGCCAGCAGGTGCCCTTCCCCTCGCGCCTGGGCCGCCCGGAGGAGTATGCCGCCCTGGCCCAGCACATCATCGAGAACGTCATGCTCAACGGCGAGGTCATCCGCCTCGATGGCGCGATTCGCATGGCCCCGCGCTAGCTTGCACTGAATCGGCCTATCGCGTAGAATACGCCCGCCCCGTCATCCACCTGTCTTCATCCGTTCCAGACAAGAGCAGGCTCCTATGGACTATCGCTCCCTGTTTGACCTCAGTGGCCGCACCGCCCTCGTCGTCGGCGCGGGCAGCGGCATTGGCCAGGCCTCGGCCGTCGGCCTGGCCCAGTTCGGCGCGCGGCTCCTGTGCGCCGATGTGAACGTCGAGAACGCGCAGGGAACCGTCAGTCTCATCCAGACCGACGCCCCCCACGCCCAGGCCGACGCCTTCTACCTGGACATGCGCGACTCGGCCAGAATCGCCGATGCCCTCCAGCCCTACCCCGACATTGACATCCTGGTGAGCACGCCCAGTATCAACGTGCGCAAGCCCCTGCTCAGCATCAGCGACGAAGAGTTCGACCGCGTGGTCAGCCTCAACCTGCGCGGCACGTTTATGCTGCTGCGCCACGTCGCCCGGGGCATGGCCGAGCGCGGGCGGGGCAGCATCATCGTCTTTTCGAGCATTCGGGGGGAGGTGGTCGAGCCGGGCCAGGGGGTCTACGCCGCGACCAAGGCCGGCGTGCGCCAGATGTGCCGCGCGCTGGCCGCCGAGCTTGGGCCAAGGGGCGTGCGGGTCAACCTCGTCGCGCCGGGCGTGGTCGAGACGCCCCTGACGCAGCAGATCAAAAACCAGCCGGCCTGGTACCAGGCCTATGCCCAGAAGAACGCGCTGGGCCGTTGGGCGTCGGCCTCGGAGATGGTCGGCGCGGTCGTCTTCCTGGCCTCGGACGCCGCGTCCTACGTCACGGGCGCGGTTCTGCACATTGACGCGGGCTGGACGGCGGTGGATGGCCGCTTCACGCCGCCCCTCTAACGTCATGACCACGCCCATTATCCGCCTGAGCGGCGTCCACCACACCTACAACCCGGACACCCCGGCCGCCGTCCACGCCCTAAGGGGGGTGGACCTGGATATCCTGCCCGGCGAGTACGTCGTCATCCTAGGCCACAACGGCTGCGGCAAGTCCACCCTCGCCAAGCACCTCAACGCGCTGCTCCTGCCCACCGAGGGCGACGTGGTGGTCAACGGCTGGAACACCAAGGACCGTGACCACTGGTACGACATTCGCGCCACCGTCGGCATGGTCTTCCAGACGCCCGATAACCAGTTCGTCGCCACCATTGTCGAGGAGGACATCGCCTTCGGGCCGGAGAACCTGAACGTCCCGCGCCCTGAAATCGTAGAGCGGGTGGACTGGGCGCTGGAGCGGGTGGACATGACGCCCTTCCGCCACCGTCCGCCGCACCTCTTGTCGGGCGGCCAGAAGCAGCGCATCTGCGTGGCGGGCGTGCTGGCGATGCGGCCCCAGGTCCTCGTCCTGGACGAGGCGACGGCCATGCTCGACCCGCTGGGCCGGCGCGAAGTGCTGGACGTGGCCCACCGCCTCAACCGCGAGAACGGCGTCACCGTCGTCGCCATCACGCACTTTATGGAAGAGGCGCTGGCCGCCGACCGCGTCGTGGTTATGGAGGCCGGGCAGATTGTCATGCACGGCACGCCCCTCCAGGTCTTCTCCCAGGTGGACCGCCTGCGCGAGTTGAGCCTCGACGTGCCGCAGATGGCGCACCTGGCCGCCCTGCTCCACCAGACGCGGCCCGACTTCCCATCGGAAACGCTGAGCGTGGCGGACTTTGTCCAGGCCGTCCGCGGCCGGCGGGTCGTGGGCAGCGACGACGACACGGCGCGTATCCCTCCGCTGTCCCTGCCCGCCACGAGTAACGGCGTGCCGAGCGAGGCGCTCATCCAGGCCGACGGGCTGGCCCACTACTACATGCGGGGGACGCCGCTCCAGGTCCAGGCCCTGTTTGACGTCAACATGACCGTCCACAAGGGCGAAATCCTGGGCATCATCGGCCATACGGGGTCCGGCAAGTCCACCATCGTCCAGCACTTCAACGGGCTGCTCGAAGCCCACGCCGGCCGCGTCCAGGTCCTCGGCCAGGACCTCCACCAGGTCAAGGACATCAAGGCGGTACGCCGGCGGGTCGGCCTCGTCTTCCAGTCGCCGGAAGCCCAACTCTTCGAGAACTACGTCGGCGACGACATCGCCTACGGCCCGCGCAACCTCAAGCTGTCCCGCGAGGAGGTGCGCGAGCGCGTCCGCCGCGCCATGGAACTGGTCGGGCTGGACTTCGAGGGCTTCAAGGACCGGCTGACCTTCTCGCTGAGTGGCGGTGAGATGCGGCGCGTCGCGTTGGCGGGCGTCCTGGCCCTCGAACCGGATGTGCTCATCCTGGATGAGCCGACGGCGGGGCTGGACCCGCGCGGCCGCGAGCGGATGATTCGCAACATCCTGGCCCTGCGCGATAGCGGCGTTACCCTGGTCCTCATCTCCCATAATATGGAAGAGTTGGCCCGCGTCTGCGACCGGCTGTATGTCATCAGTGGGGGCCGCACGGTTCTCAGCGGGACGCCAGCCGAAATCTTCGCTCAGGCCGACACGCTGCATGGCCTGGGTCTCGGTGTTCCCGCCGTCACCGACGCCATGCGCGAGTTGATGCCCGAGGCGGGCGTCGTGCTGACCGTCGAACAGGCCGCGCCCCTGGTGGAGAGCATGCTGGCGTAAGGGGGCTGGCTCCCGCGCACGGGCGAGGAGACCTCGCCCCTACATTCCCGGGGCGAGGAGACGGCACCCTCACGGGCGAGGAGACCTCGCCCCTACGTTGCCCCTTATGGTGTGGAGACAGGACGCTGTTATGTCCGAATTTGAACTGCTGCGCAACATCACCATCGGCCAGTACATCCCCACCGGGTCGGTGATCCACCGCCTCGACCCGCGCGCCAAAATCCTGGCCGCCGCCTTCCTGACCCTCGCCATCTCGTTCGCCCGCACGACGCTGGCCGCGCTGGTCATGCTCGTCCTGGTCCTCGCCATCGCTCGCGCCTCGCGCATCCCGTTCAGCTACATGTTTCGCGGCATCCTGCTCGGCCTGCCCGTCCTCATCTTTATCTTTGTCATGCAGTTTCTGTTTCAGGGCTGGACCGAACCGGCCGGCATGGAGTACTTCCAGTATGGCTGGCTGCGCGTGACGCGCTACAGCCTGCAACTCATCACCATCGGCATCCTGCGCATCATCGGCTTCATCTTCGTCACCAGCCTCATCACCATGACCTCCAGCACGACCGAGCTAACCCACGGCTCCGAACTCCTGATGCGCCCGTTCCGCCGCTTCGGCTTGCCGTCCCACGAACTGGCCGTGATGATGATGATTACGCTGCGCTTCGTGCCGACGCTGGCCGAGGAACTGGAGCGCATCATGAAGGCGCAGGCCAGCCGCTGCGGCGACGTGACCATGGGCGGCTTCTGGCGGCCCGACAAGGCGGCGCGGGCCATGCTCCCGCTCATCGTGCCCCTGTTCATCAACGCCTTCCGCCGCGCCGAAGAGCTGGTCTGGGCGATGGAGGCGCGCTGCTACGTGAGCGGCGCGGCCCGCACCAAGTATGTCGAGTTCAAGGCCACGCTCCGCGACTGGGTTGTGGTCGGGGCGAGTGTCGCCGTCTTGCTGCTGATGCTGTTCATCCCCTGGCCGCCGGTGCGGCTGCTGCTCGCCCCCTGGGGCCTCAACCTCTAGCCTATGCTCAACCCGACTGAACAGCACGTCCTCAGCTTCATTGACGACAGCGAACTAACCCGTTGGGTTCAGGACCTGACGCGCATCAACAGCGTGTGGCGGCCTGAAGAGGGGCTGGGCGAGGAGGAGGCGGCGCGCTGGGTCGAGGCGCGCTGCCGGGCGATGGGCCTGGAGACGCACTTCCAGGTCGTCGCGCCGGGCCGCCCCAACGTCGTCGCCATCCTGCCCGGCGCC
>CAZFUK010000289.1:0-6884 GCA_964522005.1 uncultured Anaerolineales bacterium
TTACCCCACTTGGGGTGTGACGCTTTTCATAGCAATTGCAGCCCATAGCTCGTATGCTGGTAGAGGCAACCCCCAACCTGGGTCCTCCCCCCCGCCCAGGTATCCCCCTGGGGGTTGCCTCTCACTCAGCAGAAAGGGCTATGATGATGTCCACCCCCATTTCTCGGCGTGACTTCCTCCGTCTGTCCGCCCTCGCCTCGTTGAGCCTCGCCCTGGGCGCCACCAGCCTGCCCCTCTCCGCCCTCGCCGCCCCCGCGCCCGGCCCCTCCGCCTCCGGCGCCCGCCTCGGCCCCGGCTGCCTGATTCAGAGCAGCTTTGGCCGCCTGGGCAACTTCGAGGCAGTGGTCCTGGAAGGCGACCAACTCGTCCATTATTTTTATGTCAACGATATTCCTGACCTGCGGTGGCAGCGGGGCGCGGTGATTACCAATGGCGTCAGTGGGCCGGGCTGTCTCATCGAGAGCAGCTTCGGCAAGTCCAGCAGCCGACCGGGCAACTTCGAGTTAATTGTCCTCCAGGGCAATGAACTGCTGCACTACTACAAGGACAACGGCGCCGCCCAGAACCCCTGGCTACGTGTTGGCGGCCCCCCCATCTCCACCCGCGCCACCGGCCCGGCCTGCCTCATCGAGAGCAGCTTCGGCAAGTCGAGCACCCGCCCCGGCAACTTTGAGCTCATAGCCCTGGAAGGGTCCGAACTCGTCCACTACTTCAAGGACAACAGCAGCCTGAGCAACCCCTGGCGGCGCACGGGCTACGCGCCTATCTCCACCCGCGCCACCGGCCCGGCCTGCCTCATCGAGAGCAGCTTTGGCCGCACGGCCGGCCGCCCCGGCAACTTCGAGTTGATTGTCCCGGAGGGCACCGAACTCGTCCACTACTTTAAAGACAACAGCAGCTTGAACAACCCGTGGCGGCGGGGCCAGACCATCACGACGGCGGCGCTGGGGCCGGGGATCCTGATTCAGAGCAACCAGGGGGTGGGGGCGGACAAGAACTTCGAGGTGCTGGTCCAGGAGAGCTTCGGCTCGGTCGTCCACTACACCCACCCCAACCAGGACGTGAACCTGCCCTGGGCCAGGCGGCACATCGTCATGGCGAGCGGCCCCTGGCCGGTCAAGCTATCGCGGACGCGGCGGGTAGGGCAATTGACGGGCGAGGCGTCGGAGTGGAACCGCACCGAGACGCTAGCCGGCCTACGCGGCACCGACCTGGGCGTGTCCTTCGAACACAAGGGCGCAGTCTACTTCCTGTTTGGCGACACCTGGCGCACGTCGTGGCAGCCGGCCTGCGGCGACAAGAACGACGACCTGGACGCCGTCGCCTCGACCACCGACCGGGCGGCCTACGATGGGCTGAAGCTGACCTTCAACGGCGAGATCGTCGGGCGCGAAGGCGACCGATGGAAGGTCAAGTCGCTGCCGCCGCGTCTGTTCGAGGGTGGGCAACCAGTGGGTCAGGGCGGGTTTGAAGTGCCGATGGAGGGCTTCAGCCACGAGGGCAAGATGTGGGTGTTCTTCACCAACGGCACGCGCCACTTCGCCATTCGTCGGCACCCGAACGGGTCGGGGACGATTGACGCCGACGTGATGAGCCGCTCGCTGCTGGCCGTCTCGACC
The DNA here is from genome assembly GCA_964522005.1 of uncultured Anaerolineales bacterium. GTDB lineage: Bacteria > Chloroflexota > Anaerolineae > Epilineales > JAHCIE01 > JAHCIE01. The sequence continues at coordinate 1,620 of CAZFUK010000289.1, forward strand.
GACGAGGGCCACGACGGCTACAGCTTCGACGTGCAGTACGAGTTCTCACGCGACAAGTTCATCAACGTCTCCGTGGACCGGGCCAACGCCCGCGCCCACGGGATCGCTGAGGACGGCGACGTGCTGTTTATCTGGGGCAGCGGCCGCTACCGCAGCAGCGACGTCTGCCTGGCCTACCTGCCGCTGAACCGCGTCCATGACCGAGGCGCGATCCGCTACTACGCCGGGCGCTGGCGGGGCCTGCCCATCTGGAGCCGGAACGAGGCTGACGCCGTGCCCCTGTTCCCGGCCGGCTGCGTCGGTGAACTGTCGTGCCGCTGGAACCGTTACCTGAACCGCTGGCTGCTCATGTTCAACGGCGACCCGCCGCGCGGCATTCAGGGCTACCTGGCTGAGTGGCCGTGGGGGCCGTACAACGATGTCCGCCTGGTCTTCGACCCGGCCGACGGCTACGGCCAGTTCATGCACGCGCCGGGCCGCGACAGCGTCAACGACCGCATGTTTGGCTGTGACCGCGCTGGGGAGTACGGTGGGGAGTACGGGCCATATCAGATCACGCGCTACACGACGGGCGTGACGGGCATGTACACCAAGGTCTACTTCACCCTGTCCAGTTGGAACCCGTACCAGGTGCATCTCATGAGCGCGGTCATTCCCGTTGAAGGCGACTCGCTCGTGCCCGTCACGCGCTTCGTAGACCGCGCCGCGACGGCCACCCTCAAGTTCGCCCGCCTAGCCCAGGGTCTGGCAGAGGCGGGCGCGGCGAGCGAGATTCATTGGGAGCTTCCGCGGCAGGGCAGCCTGGACTATCCCGACCACGTGGAGTGGGCCGAGTACGAGAGCGCGGAGACGCTAAGGACCGAGGTCCTGCTGCGCTTCCGCCAGGTGCTAGGTCAACTCTCGGACCCGGCGCGGCTGCTGGAGGTCTACGCCCATCTGGCGGTGGACCTGGTCGAGCTAGGCGGCGGCCTACCTGACGACCAGCCCGACACGGAGTGGCAGATGGAGCAGGCGCGGCAGGCGCTGGACGAAGGCGGGCCAGACCGCCTGCTGGAACTGACCCAGGCGCGTCTGGCCCAACCCGACCTGTTCGGCTGCGAGGGGTGTTCGGGCGAGAGCCGTTAGGGTTGACCATGTGCTGGTCTTTGGAGACACTACCCTAAGAGGGTATGGCGGCGGTAGGGGCGGGGTCTCCCCGTCCAGGGCGCGGGAACCGCGCCCCTACAAGAGGTATACGCCCCCTCAAAGGTGGAGGCGCCTTCGGGAGGTTATTGAATTACCCTCAACTCAGGTCAAACTCGCGCACCTCGCCCCGATAGACGATTTTGAACTTGAGGCGGCGCCAATGGGCGGGCAGACGCGGCTCGCTCACCAGGCCCTGCTCCGTGACGCGCACGCCGCCGAAGCCGAAGACGGCCGCCTGCCAGACCGAGCCGGCCGCCGCGCCGTGAACCCCATGCTCCGCGTTGAGGCGCAGGTCCTTGAGGTCCACCAGCGCCGCCTGCATAAAGAACGGGTAGGCGGCCTCGACATCGCCCATGCGGCAGGCCAGGATGGCCTGAATGCCCGGCGCGAGGGACGAGCCGTGGGTCAGGTCGGTGCGCGGGGTGTAGTAGTCCCAGTTGGCCTGCACGGTGCGGGCGTCGAACTCGTCGGGCAGCATGTAGAACAGCATGAGGACATCGGGCTGCTTGAGCACCTGGGTGTGATTGGTCTCTTCAATGCCGAAGAGGGCCTGGACCGACTTGTGGCGCGGCTCCAGGGCGGCCAGGTCCACATCGCGGCGCTGGAAGTAGCCCTCGAACTGCTCGAACAGCCCCGTCGCGGGGTCCTGGATGATATAGATGCGGGCGATCACGTCGCGCCAGTGGTCCAACCCGTCTTCGGTCAGCCCTAGCCGTGTGACCAGGTCGGCGCGCTTGTCGGGCGCGGTCGCGGCCAGCCAGTCCAGCAGCGACAGGGCCAGGCGCAGGTGCCACTGGAGCAGGTAGTTGGTATAGAAGTTGTTGTCCACGTGCTCGTGGTACTCGTCGGGGCCGATGACGTCGTTGATCTCGTAGCGGCCCTGCTCTGCGACCCACTCGGCGCGGCTGCCCCAGAACTGGGCCGTGTCCAGAATCATCTCGGCCCCGTAGTCGCGCATAAAGGCGTCGTCGCCCGTGACCTGCCAGTACTGCCAGACGGCATAGGCGATGTCCGACGAGATGTGGATTTCGATGTCGCCTGTCCAGATGCGCACGTCCTTGCCATTCGGCCCCGGCACCGTCTTCGGCGTCACCTCGTCCCCGGTCATGGCCGACTCCCAGGGGTACTGCGCGCCCTGGAAGCCGTTCTCGCGGGCCTTGGTGCGCGCGCCACCCAGGGTGTGGTAGCGGTAGAGCAGGAGGTTGCGGGCGAGACGCGGCTGAGTAAAGGTGAACATGGGCAGGATGAAGATTTCGGTGTCCCAGAAGACGTGGCCGCGATAGCCGAAGCCGCTCATCGTCTTGGCCGCGATGCTGACGTACTCGTCGTGGCGCGGGGCGGCGATGAGCAGTTGGAACAGGCTGTAGCGCGTGGCGACCTGGGCCTCGTCGTCGCCCTCGATGACAATGTCAGTCGTGTCCCACAACCTGGCCCAGGCCTGGGCATTGGCCGCTTTGAGCCGCTCGTAGACGCCAGGCGAGGCCGCGACCCCGTCTAGCCTGTCCAGCGCGGCCTCGCGCACCCGGCGGCCGGCGTCCAGGGCCGAGACCAGGGTCACAATCTTCTCGGCGGCCACCGTTTGGCCCGACGCCGCCTGAACACGGGCCACGACGGTCGGGTGGTTCTCGGCCTGGTGGACGGCGTAGGCGGCGTCGGGGCGGTCGAGGACGGCGAGCCGGGCAGCCTGGCCCAGGAGAATGCCCGTCTGGCGGGTACGGCTGACCAGGTAAACCGTCCTGTCGTCGGTCTGGCCCTGGGCGACCTTGTTCCAGTGGACGAAGCCGAGGTTGGTGACGTGGCCGTCGAAGCCGCCCTCAACAACAACCTCGCCCGCGCCGTCAACGAGAGTCACGGCGACGCGCTGCGCCAGCACGGCCGTGTCGGCCAGGCTGGTGAAACGCTCGTAGCGCACGTCTACGGTCCGCCCCTGGGGGCTGCGCCAACGAAAGGCGCGGCCCAGGACGCCGCTGCTCAGGTCCAGCGTCCGCTCGTAGCCCAGGAGTTCGCCCTGGTCGAGACGGACGCGCTCACCATCCACAGTGACGGCCAGGGGCAGCCAGTTGGGCGCGTTGGCGAGTTCGGTCATGACGATGGGCACGTGGTCGAAGACGCCGTGGATCATCGTAGTGGCCCACTCGCCGGGGTAGCCCTCCTCGAACGCGCCCCGCGTGGCGAGGACACCGTTGCCGATGGTGAAGACCGACTCCTGGAGGCGGAGCCTGGCGGGGTCAAAACTTGTTTCGCGGATGAGCCAAGTGGGGTCCATGCAGCCTCCGGGAGGATGAGGTGGATGCCATTAGCGTGGGCCGGCCGGCAGGTAGAGGGCGCGGCCGACGGCGGCGCGGAAGGCGGCCGCCGACGCCGCTGAGCTATCAACCTGGAACGGCATGTCGTGGTAGGCGTGATAGTAGTTGACCGCTTTGACCTGGGGGTAGTGGTCAGGAATCTGCACGGTGAGGGCTTCCTCAATCCAGCGCGCTTTGCGCTCGCCGCCGTCATTGCCGTTCTCGGTGGTGGCGAACTCGCCAATCATCATGGGCTTGTCGGGGGCCAGCGCCAGGGTCTGATAGTAGCTGGTGGCGAAAATCTTGGTGAAGGAGAGCCAGGGGTCGGCGCGGTTGTAGCCGTCGAGGGCGGTCCAGTCCACATAGGCGTCACCGGGGTAGAGCTGGCGGAGCGGCGTGGACTGATGGCTAATGACGTTGGGCGACCAGACCCAGACGGCGTTCGTCGCGCGTTCCTCCATAAAGATGTCATGGACATGGCGCCAGGCGCGGACGAAGTCACCGGCCTGATTGTCGTTGAGCTTCTCCATCCACGGCCAACTCCACCAGCCGTTCATCTCAGGGTTGAGGCGGAGGAAAAAGGGGCGGTCCCACTCCCGCGCCCCCCGCGCGAACTCGCGGATATACTCGTCGTGAAGGCCCCGCGCCACCTCAGCGGAGCGGAAGTCGGGCTGCTCCGGACCGTGGGCCGTGTCGGAGGCCAGCCAGGTCAGGACGGGAATGGAGCCACGGCGGTAGATGTCTTCCATCGCGGAGGAGGGAAAGTAGCCGTCCCGCCCGAAGACGGCATATTCACCGTCACGCTGCCAGGTGATGCCGAGGTGCATCAGGCTGGCGGGCTTGCCGACCAGGGCTTCGAACTGGTCTTGCGCCCCCATGTCCCACGGCGCGGCGTGGATGTAGGCGCCCCAGAGGATGCCGGTGTCGGGAACGAGGGTGTTGCGCCCCGGGGCGGCGGTGCTGTGGGCAGGGTCGTTGTTCTCAAACATGAGCGAGAGGTGCGGGGCGCTGACAAACACCATGAAGGCCAGCGCCAGGGCGGACAATAAGGCTAAACGTTTCATAGGCCGCCAGTCCAGTCATTTCTATCCCCCCGAACTTCCCTGCCGCGATTCAGGCCAGCCGACTGCGAATCGTTTCGAGCGTCACATCTGAGAGGTCGGGGAAGACCACGTCGGCCTGGCCGACGCGCTCCATCGGGCCGAGGCCAATCGCCTTCATGCCCGCCGCCTGGGCCGCCTCGACACCCGCTGTTGCATCCTCCACGACGACACACTCCGCCACCGGCAGGTGCAACAGGCCGGCGGCATAGACGAAGAGGTCGGGGGCGGGCTTGGGGCGGATGACGGAGTAGCCGTCGGCGACGGCGTCAATGTCGTCGCCAATCGCCAGCCGGCGGACGACCTCCTGGGCGTTCTTGCTGGCCGAGCCAATGGCGGTCTTGACCCCCCCCGCCCGCAGTTCGTCCAGCAGGCGGCGCACGCCGGGGAGCAGGTCGCCCGGCGTGATGTTGACCAGCGACTCGACGTAGTACCCGTTCTTGCGGTCCATGAGGGCCTGCATCTGCTCTTCAGGCAGGACGCGGCCTCTCAGCAGAATCTCAAGGGATTGGCGGCGCGAGATGCCGCGTAGATGTTCGTTGTCGTCTCGGGTGAAGGGGATGCCTAATTCTTGGGCCAGGCGTTGCCAGGACAGGAAGTGGTACTCGGCGGTGTCGGTCAGCACGCCATCCAGGTCGAAGATGATGCCACGGATGTTCATGCGAGGCGCCTCCAGATATCCGGTTTTAAGGTTG
>CAZFUK010000290.1:0-6872 GCA_964522005.1 uncultured Anaerolineales bacterium
TGTTACGGGAGTGCTTTGTATAACGACGCCAAGCCACTTCAACAAAGGCGGCGGGTATGCCGACGTGTTCAGTACTACCGCCTCGTTCCAGGACAAAATCCAGGTCATGCGTATTGCCATTTAAGTCACGCCAGCTCACTTTATTTCCTCTCCTGGTAGGGCGTGGGCCTTTCTTATCAAGGTAGAGATTGTGTTTGAGCGCAATCTCTTCAAGCAGAGGCTCAACGGCGCTTTCCAGCACACCGCCTACGATTTGACCAAACTTATGCCCAGGTGAAGTCGCCATGTTTAGCCCTTAACCCACAAACGCCCCTCATGAAGTGGTACTCGGTGCTTCCTATTCTTCCATTTTACATTACGATCTCTTGTCTTCTGGAATGTGTAATTGCTGAAACCTGCGTTGATCGCTATCGTGCCTAGCCACTTTTCGACGGGAACATGTATTCCATATGGCGCAGAGTCTCCGATAACGAAACATATCAAGCAATTTGGCTGGGTGACCCGTCTAAGTGCATGCCAAACCTGTGCCATATCACTAAAATAGCTTGCGATCATTACATGGTAAGGCTTCTTTCCACCATGGTTCTCGCGCTCTGCTTTTAGCTGAGAACATACTTCTAATAGCTCTGTTTGTATAGCAAGTAGGAGTGGATCATCTAGAATAGCTTGATATTGAACATCATTGATACCAGATATATGCTGAGTGCAAGATCGGATTAGATATTGGCGAATACTTTGCTGGAGATCCCCCCAGCCTTCAATTTCGCCAAAGAAACTCATTTCTAGCCTCGTCGCGTCCGCATAATCATAGTTATTTGCGTATGGGGGGGAAGTGATTACTAGGTCACTCCATTGGTCAGGTATAGAGGTGCATTTTCTAGCATCCTCCTGATAGAATGTAGCTATACCTCTGGCCCCTAATTGCTGCTGCAGTAGCATATCCCTAGCCATACTAGCAATTTTTGCTTCAAACGCTGTATACGGATCGGCAATCTTCATCTTTGTTTTGTTGGGGAGGACATATTGCCATTGAGCTGTGCCGACAGGCGAGCATTCTCTCAAGATTGAGGCAAGGGCCAACCAAATAAGTTCAAAGACAGGCGAGCCGTCGGACTGTCTCAGCCAAGACCTCCTGAGAGCATCCAGGCGAATTAGAGTGTCGGGCGGAAAGCATTTTAGAATTAACGAGGGATAATCATAATCCCTATTTTCCTCATTCAATGCTTGTTGAAGGATAACTTTTGCTGTTTCTTGAAGAAGGGTTACATCCTCTCTCCATAGTAATTTAGCACGAGCTACTCGGGCCACAAAGGGGTGAGCTTCGATTCCAATAGCCTCAACATCACAAAAACAACTCTCTAGTACAACAGTTCCTGAACCTGCAAAAGGATCCATTACCCTGCATCGCCCTCTATTACGCTCTGTCTCGATTAGTTCCCTTGCCCATGAAGCAGAGAATCCAGCAGAATACCGAAACCATCTATGAATCGGCACGGACATATTGCTGCTAAAGGTTGATGTGTTGTCTTTTGTTGACTCGACCACTTCATCGAGGTTTGCATTATCTAGAGGTAAGCTTAGCTGTCCAGAGATCATTTTTGGCATATGCACTCCTGCTAATGCTATTGACCTAGTAGTAACACTACAAGGTCCGGGCAGCGGCGCAACCGGTCCAGCGCTCGGCTTTTCAGGACCCAGACGTTGGCGGGCGTCGTGCCGAGGGCGTCGGCGACCTGGACCACGCTCTGCTCCTCCAGGAACAGGCGCACGATGGCCTCGCGTTGCTGACGGCTGCGCAGGCAGCGGCGAATCGCCGCGCGCAACGCCACTTCATCCACGCCGCGCTCGGCCTCGGCCCGTTCCAGGTCGGCCTGCGGGTCGGACGGCTGAACGCCTGGGTCTTGGGGGTCGTCGCCCCGAAGCGGGACGAACTGGAGGAGCTTGCCTCGCCCTCGGCGCGACGTCAATTCCCGCACCAGGATGATCCGCGCGTAGCCCAGGAAGGCCCACGGCTCGCGCACATCGTCCAGGTGGGCGTAGGTGATCTCTAGCGCCCGTTGCGCTGCCTCGGCGGCCGCCTCGCGGTCTTCGACTCGCCGCAGGGCGACGGCGTGGAGGTAGCGGCCCACCTCCTCGAAGGCGCGAACGCAGCGCGGGCCATGGCGCTCGCAGCAGGCGGCGTAGAGGAGGGGGCAGTAAGCGCGGGTGACAGCGCGCTCAAGGCGCTTCTCCAGGCTGTCGCCGGCTCGCTTACCTGACCCAGCCACCACTGACCGCGCTACCTCGGCCACAAACTCGTCCCACTGCTCCACCAGGCTCCAGCCCTGGTTTGCCACAACGCGTCGGGCAATTGCCTCGCACTTGGCCTGAAGCGTCGCCTCGCTTTCCTCGCTTTCAATGAGGGTGGACGTGGTCACAACCTTGCAGTCCCAGGCTTACCAGCCGTATTCGAGGCGGGCGATGATGCGCGGGGGGAGGCCGGCGGCGGCCATCTTCTCCTGGGTGGTCTCGATGGGGTAGTCCACGCGGCGGTAGGTGACCGTGCCGGCGTCCACGTCAAGCAGCAGGTAGCTGGCGCGCGGGTCGCCGTCGCGCGGCTGGCCCACGCTGCCCGGGTTGATGATGACGCGCTGGTCGCCTAGCGGGTGGGGCTTGTCCAGGGGCGGGCGCAGGGCGCGCACCCCGGCCGGCGTCTCGGCGTAGATGACGGGAACGTGGGTGTGCCCGACGAGGCAGACCTGGGTGGGGAAGAGCGGGAAGTTCTCGGCGGCGATGGCCTCATCCAGGATGTATTCCCAGATGGGATAACGCGGGCTGCCGTGGACGAGGGTGAACCGCTCCTCCAGGGGGCCAATCCGTTCCAGGCGGGCATTGAGGAAGGCGCGGTTGTCCGGCGTGAGCTGCTCTCCCGTCCAGTGGGCGGCCCGCCGGGCATCGGTGTTGAAGTCGCTCAGGTCGAGCTTGCCCAGGGCAGCCCAGTCGTGGTTGCCGGCCAGGCACTGGTAGCGGCGCAACTCGCGCACCCGCTCCACGCACTCGTTAGGGTCGGGACCGTAGCCAACAATGTCGCCCAGGCACCAGACGCGGTCGAACGAGCCGGCGTGGGCCAGGACAGCGTCGAAGGCGGCCAGGTTGGCGTGGATGTCGGACAGAACAAGAATACGCATGGGAATAGTGGTCGGTAGTTAGTGGGCGGTGGTCAGTGGGTAGTGGATGGTGAATGGGGTATATGTTAGCATAGTTTGGGCCGTAAGACCAAGCTGTTTATAATACGGGGTATGGATGCGCGCGCTACCCCCAATGTCCAGACTCGGTATAGCATGGTGAGCCACAGCCGCGAGGAGACGACCGCGCTCGGTGAGGCGCTGGGCCGTCGGCTCCAGCCGGGTGACGTGGTCGTGCTGCGCGGGACGCTCGGCGCGGGCAAGACGGTGCTGGCGCAGGGGGTCGGGCGTGGGCTGGGCGTGCGCGAGGCCGTCATCAGCCCCACGTTTACCCTGCTGCGCGAGTACTATTCGGGCCGCCTGCCGCTCTACCATGTGGACGCCTACCGCCTGGCGGGGCCGGCCGAGGCCCACACCTTCGGCCTGGACGAGTACCTGTATGGCGATGGCGTCACCGTCGTCGAGTGGGGCGAGCGGGTCGAGCCGCTGCTGCCGCCCGAACGTCTGGAGGTTGAGCTGGTCTATGGCGCGCGAGGCGAGCGGCAGATCACGCTGGTCGCGCGCGGCTCGCGCTACGTCGCCCTGCTCCAGGACCTATCCCTTCCCTCCCTTCCCCCGCCTTCCCACTCCGACGATGAGGCAAGCGCGTGATTCTCGCCATTGACACGGCCAGTCAGGTCGCTGGCATCGCCCTCTACGACGCCGACGGGGTGCGGGCGGAGCACACCTGGACCTCGCGCGCCCACCACACCGTGGACCTGATGCCTAACATTGTGACGCTGCTGGAGCAGGAAGGGGTCGCGGCCACAGACTTGCAGGGACTAGCCGTAGGGCTGGGGCCGGGGTCGTTTACCGGCTTGCGCATCGGGCTAAGCGTCGCCAAGGGGCTGGCCTTCGCGCAGGGTATCCCACTGGTGGGCGTGCCCTCGCTGTACGCCGTCGCCCACGCCCACCGCGTCTGGCGTCTGCCCACCTGGGCGCTCATCGCGGCGGGGCGTGGCCGCTTCGCTGCGGCGCTGTTCCGCCCTGACCGCTCCTGGCCCGACCCGACGGACTACCAGTTGACCCGCCTCGAAACCCTCGCGCCACCGGAGGGCGAGACGGCCCTCTATGTGGGTGAACTGAGCGCCGCCGACCGCGCCCGCCTCCAGGAGTTATGGGGCGAGCGGGCCGCGCTCACCGACCCGGCGGCCGGTCTGCGCCGCACGGGCTACCTGGCCGAACTCGGCTGGCGGCGGCTGGCGGCGGGCGAGGCCGACGACGTAGACGCCCTGGCGCCCATTTATCCACCGATGTGATGGAGGAGACAGTCGTGCCCCTTTCTCCCAGCGTGCTGGATGACCTGCCCTATAGCGTGGAACCGATGCGCGTGGCCGACATTGACGAGGTGATGCTGATTGATCGGCAAGCGTTCTCCACGCCCTGGTCGCACAACGCCTATCACTACGAAATCGAGCGCAACGACGCCGCGCACTACATGGTGCTGCGGCCACGGGCGGTGGATGCGGCGCGGCGCATGGAGACGGGCTGGGAGCGGGTGCGGCGCTGGCTCGGCGCGCCCGCCATCCACGACCACGCGCCCATCCTGGGCTATGGCGGGCTGTGGCTGATGTACGACGAGGCGCATATCAGCACCATCGCCATGCGGCCCGACTGGCGCGGGCGGGGGCTGGGTGAGTTGCTGCTGGTGGGGCTGCTGCTCAAGAGTATGGCGCTGAACGCCCAGGTGGTGACGCTCGAAGTGCGGGTGGGTAACACGCGCGCCCAGCAACTCTACCGCAAGTACGAGTTTGAGGTGGTGGGGCGGCGGCGCAAATACTACACCGACAACGGCGAGGATGCCCTGCTCATGACCACGCCCACGCTGCACGACGAGGGCTACCAGGAGCACCTGGTCGAGTTGGGCGAGTCGCTGCGGGAGCGGCTGCTAGGGGAGGCGCAACCCGCCGAGCAGCGCGCCTAGCGCCGCGCCGAGGAGCGCGCCGACGAGGGAGGCGAGAAAGTTCACCCCGTCATTATCCAGCCCACTCCACCCCCGGAGTGGGCGTGTTGTTTGGCCGTGATGGACCCTGCGCTCAGTTTCCTTGCCGCAGACAGGGCAGACGTAAACGCGCTGGACCGTCGCGCCGAGCAGGCTGTCGAACAGCGCACTCAGGAGGCCGGCGACGGCGCCGATGAGCAGGAGGCCAAGACCCTCACCCCGGCCCTCTCCCTCTGGGAGAGGGGGTAGAAGACCTTCACCCCGACCTAACCCGAGCGGCAGAGGGAGGAGCAATACAGCCGCGCAGAGGCCGATGAACAGGCCACCGGCCAGGGCGGCAAGGGTTCCCAGGAGGCTAATACCGCCCGATGTACCCGCCGGGACGGGCTTGAACGTGGTGACCAGGCGGGGCGGGGCGGGGTTGAGGACGCCGATCTCAGTAGCCCAGGTGTCGGCGTTGACGGCGGCCATCGCGCCGATAAAGGCGGCGAACCACAGCGGGTGGGGGGCGAGCCAGTGGGCGACGGCCAGGGCCGCGCCGAGGCCGCCATTGGCGAGGGCCTGGGCCAGGTCGCGCTGGCCGGTCTTGGCGAACACGTCGGCCACGGCGGCCTTGCGGGCGGCGCGCCAGTGGGACAGCAGGCTCGACGAGACGAAGAACGCGACGAGCAGGCCGCCCCAGGCCAACCCGCCGAGACCGAAGATGAGCGTGCCGGTGATGACCGCGCCGAGAACGCCGCTACGGGTGAGGGAGCGGCGTCGGTAGCCGAGCAGGCCAATCACCAAGCTCAGGAGGAGGCCGAGGAGCAGTTGAAGCACGCCTGTCTCCCTAGACCGTATCCGCGCAGCCCTGGCCGCAGCCATCCGCCGTATCGGCGATTTCTACCTGGAGCGTGGTGTGTTCGATGCCAAACCGGTCGTGCAGTTCGGCGGCTGCCGTGGTGAGGAGGGCGTCGCTCGCCTGGCGCCCGGGTATTACCAGGTGGGCCGTCAGCGCGGTTTCGGTCGTGCTCATCGGCCAGACGTGCAGGTCGTGGACCTGGACCACGCCCGGCAGGTCGGCCAGATAGGCCTTGACCTCGGCCAGGTTGATACCGCCCGGCACGGCGTCCAGGGCCATATTGACCGAGTCCTTTAACAGCCCCCACGTCCCGATGAAGATGACCGCCACAATCGCCAGGCTCACGACGGGGTCCAGCCAGGTCCAGCCCGTGGCGAGGATGGCGAAGCCCGCCAGGACCACGCCCAACGAGACGCCGGCGTCGGCGGCCATGTGCAGAAACGCGCCCCGGATGTTGATGTCGTGCTCGCGGCCCCGCATGAACATGAGCGCCGTCGCCGTATTGATCACAATGCCCACCAGGGCGACCCAGATGACGGTCTCGCCCTCGACCGGGGCGGGACTCATCAACCGCCGCACCGCTTCCCAGCCGATGGCGCCGATGGCGACGAGCAGCAGCAGGGCATTGAACAGGGCGGCCAGGATGGAGGTGCGGCGCAGCCCGTAGGTGTGGGTGCGTGTCGGGCGGCGGCGGGTGAGGACGGCGGCGCCCCAGGCCAGGCAGAGGGCCAGGACATCGCTGAGGTTGTGGCCGGCGTCGGCGACAAGGGCGAGGGAGTGGGACAGCGTGCCGTAGAAAAACTCCAGGGCAACGAAGCCCAGGTTCAGCGCGACGCCGACCGCGAACGCTCGTCCGAAGTCGGCCGGGGCGTGACTGTGGCTGTGG
>CAZFUK010000291.1:0-6838 GCA_964522005.1 uncultured Anaerolineales bacterium
TGATCATTGGTGAGGGCGCCAAAGTTCTGGCCGACCTCACCGCCAAGAACGTCTCTGTCGCCGGGTCGGTCAAGGGCAACATCACGGCCAACGGCCGGCTGGAGATTCTCGCCACGGGTCGCGTGTGGGGCGATATCCAGGTGGCATCGTTCCTGATTGACGAGGGCGGGGTCTTCCGGGGCCAGAGCCTGATGCAGTCGGGCGACGAGCCGCTGATGATTGACGCCCCGCGCATTGACCCGCTGCCGGCCGTCGAGGCAGTCGAGAACAGCGGCGGCCCCCGCGAGAAGTCCCGCCCCAACCGCTAGGCCGGAATAAGACTGAAGATTAAAGATTAACAGGCTAGGGATGGTCTACCCGACTATCCTCTAGCCTGTTAGTCTTGTCCGTCGCGTCTACCCTCGGCGGGCGTAGCGGAAGAAGAGCAGCAGCGCCCCGCCGACCAGCCCCACCGTCCCCACCAGGACCATCGGCCCGGGCGGGAGCAGATGGACGGCGTACCAGTTGAACCAGACCAGGTCGAGCAGGACGACCAGCAGGAACAGGTTCGCCAGGGCCATCCCCCAGCTCGACACCAGGATCCCCTGGCGCGGCTCCAGCCGCCACCCGCCCAGGCGGCTCAGCCCGATGACCGGCTCGTAGCGGGCCACGAGCGCGGCCACCGTGGGAATGAGCGCCATCAGCAGGCCAATCCCCAGGTACAGAACGGTAAACGACCCCCGGCTGCTCCAGCCGTCGGGCTGCCCGGCGGCATTGAAGTGCGTAACCAGGGGGTCTGGCAGGCGCGGGTAGAGCGCCAGCAGCGTCACGGCCAGGAGCGCCCAGGCGCCGGCGGCCGGGGCGAACAGGGACCAGTCCAGCCTCACCGGGGCCAGGCTCCGCGCGGTGTCGGTGCCCAGCGCCAGCCGCCGCGTGTAGACGAACAGCCAGCCCATCGTCCCCAGCAGCGTCGTCAACATCACGGCGGTCAAAACCCAGAGGGCTGTCGCCAGGGGCGCGCCCATCAGTTGCAGGACCGCCGCCACCACCAGCAGCAGCACACCGATACCCGTCATCGCCAGCCCGCCCACGCGGTTCGACTGGTCCCACACCTGGCGGTTGGCGTAGCTGTAGCCCGTCCGCACGCCAAAGAACGGGTTGGGCCCGACCCGTGGCGCCCAGAGATAGGTCGCCACGCCAATCAGGACGAGCAATACCCCCATCAAATAACCAAACATAACGGTCATATACCACCTCCACCTACCACTATACTCCACTCCTTAGATGCCTGCCCCACATGAATCTGACACCCATCCGACACACAGCCGGCTTATAAAAGCAGCCTCCCGACAGGCCCAGACCTGTCGGGAGGCTGGAGAAGCACACAGGGAAAGATTTCAGCCTGCCAGACCTTCCTCGCGGGGGACGAAGGTGGTGTAACCGATCAGGTCGGACAGGAAGTGACAGATGGGGGTCGGGTCGTAGTCGGGATGGGCCAGGGCGCGCTCGACCACCCAGACCGGCACCCCCAGCGCCTCGGCCAGCGTCGCGGGCGTGGGGTAGCGCGAGGGATAGTCGCGGCGCACGTCGGGCGGCACGAGCAAGTAGGCCGCCAGGCGATCCGTCTCTTCCTCCAACTCATCGTACAGCTTGCGCTGGGTCGAGTCGAGGAGCAGGGGCAGAACGCTCTTGGGATGGTCGGACACAGAGCTGAGCAAGAAGTGGGCGAGTTCGTGGGCGATCACGGCGACGGAGTGCGGGTCATCGTCCGCGAGCACGTTGGGGTTGAGGAAGATGCGGCCACACCCATCGGGGAACTGACCGAGATAGACCAACACCCCCTTCAACTCCTCCACCTCGGGCGGTAGGTCAACGACATCAATGCTGGCGCGTTGCAGCAGAGCCTCGAAGCGACGCATAAGCCTCCCTCCACTTGGTTACAACGACGGTGACACCACGAGTAACGCCAGAGTGCGACGCCTTAACCTGAGTATAACAGGTCATGCTCTTAGCCTTGCTATCATAAACGCACTCAGCGGGTCGTTTACGGGGGGTCGTCATCGGAATCGTAACATTCGGGCGGTATGCTGGGGGGTAGGCCTGACGCAGGAGAAACGGCCCGCCGAGCGACGTGGCTCAGCGGGCCGCAGACGGAGAGGGAGGCTGTGGGGCGGCAGGCTGGACGAGTTAGTTCTCCAGCGCCGGAACGCGGTGGTTGCCGTTGGTGCTGAGGCGCAGCGTGATGCGGTCCTGCTCCTGCTGCTTGAGCTGCTGGAGGCGGAAGCCGACATAGGCGATGATTTCGCTTTCGAGCTGCTCGCGGGAGTGGGGCGCCAGGTCCCGGTCCTGAAGGGCGTTGGCGACGGTCTGGATGGCCGGGTGGGCCAGCGACACGCCCGACTGCTCGATGAGCCGCGTCAGGTCGCCCTCGGGCAGGTGCTGCGCGCTGGCGAGCAGGCGGTCCGTATCCTCGGCCGAGAGTTGCATGGCGCGAGCCATGTTGCTGACGACGCGGCGCGACGGGCGGCGCTCGTCCCGCTCCAGGCGCGCGATATAGCTGCCGTTGACGTTGATCGCCTGGGCCAGGGTCTTCTGGGTCATGCCACGGTAAAGACGGAATTCTTTGAGCAAGTGGCCGAATGAACTGAGCATAAGCGGTATCTCCTCGTTGTGTCTCTGGGACTTGATTTTGGGTTGCGGGTCGGCGTTTGTGACGGGTTAGCAGGTCGCACAGGCCGGGTCGAACGTATCCAGGATATCATTGACCGACCAGCCTGAGCCTTGCAGCGCGCGGCGCAGGCGGGCACGGGCATCGAACACGAGTTTGTACAGGGCGTTCTGAGTGGTGGACAGTTTGTTAGCCACCTCGGCGACGGGCCGCCCGTCTACCACAATCGCCATCAGCGCCTCGCGCTGGCGCACGGTCAGGTCCCGGTTCAGGGCGTCGCGCACAGCATCCCAGGCCTGGTCCTGGGCGGCGCGGCGGTCCGGCCCCATCTGACCCGGCTCGGTGAGGAACTGGCCCAACTCGCCATCCTCGGCGTCGTCGGGCGTCGCGTCGAGCGAGACGTTGCGCCAGCGCGCCCGCCTCAACTCGGCGGCGGCGGCGTGGACGGCGAACTTGCCGGCCCAGGTGGTAAAGCGGCTCTCGCCCCGGAACGAGTCGAGGTGGGCCAGCACGCGCACCAGGGCATCCTGGACAATATCCTCGGTCAACTGGCGGCGTTCGGCCTGGTCCAGGCCCCGCAGGTGGCTCTCCCGCCGCTGAAGATAGAAATCCGTCGCGCGCGTCAGATGACCGCGCAGTTCCACCAACGCACCAGCCTGGCACGCTCCGCTTGACTTTAACTCACTCATCCAATCCGCATTGGTCCTTACCCGCATCTGGCTCTCCCTGTCTGTTATGGCTCGCTAGACACCCAGTATTATACACGACTGCACATGATTTGTCAAGGGTTTGTACGGACTTTTTTGCCACTCAGTGTAATTATCCAAAATTGGCCCCCGTTTGGCAACTATTGAAGGGGGAAGACAAAACCAGACGAGGGTCAAGACTAGAGTAGCCTTGACCCTCGTCTGCTCGGTGACCGACTCACATCGCCCAGATATAGTTGCCGGCGGCGTTGCCTGGCTGAAGCTGGCACCCCTCGTGCTACCTAAGACGCAGACCGCTCGTTTAGACAGGACACAGGCATAGACTATGTCAACACGTACTCTTTTCGCTCTCGGCCTGGCGCTGCTGAGTCTCGCCCTGGTGGGGTGGCTCGTCGTCGCCGCGCAGTCCGCGCCGCGCCGGACCAGCGTCGAGCGGATTACTGGGCAGCCGGTTAGCCGCCCCGGCGGTGGCACAGGCGCCAGCGGCGAGACGACCGGCAGCGACGGCGCTCCCCTCCCGCCGGTGCTGGCGGTCCTCGAAGCCGAGTGGCCCACGCGCATGGAGGTCAATCAGTCCGACTCCATCCGCGTGACCCTGCGAAAGACCGGCCCTACCTACCGCGCCGCGCCAGAGGTGGGGGGGAACCAGGTGGTGATGGCGACGCCGCTGCCGGTAGGGACGCCGGGCGCGCCGCTGGAACGCGCCTTTGGCGCGGGCTATGACGCCACGGCCCAGGCCAAGCTGGCCGCCATCGCCTTTGATATGCGCGCGCTGGAGGATGAGGAGCAGGGGCTAGAGCCGTCGGCGGTGACCTGGGAATGGAACGTGATTCCGCGCAATGCCGGCGAGCAGGTGGTCAACGTGAGTGTGGAGGTCCACTGGAAGCCCAAAGGCGGCGGGGCGGTGGTACAGCGCCAGGTCTGGCGCACCCGCCTCGACACCGAGGTGGCGCAGCCGCTGGTCGCCACGGGCCAGATCAGCCTGCTGAGCATTGTGGCGGGCTTCGCCGGGTCCGGCCTCAGCGTGCCCTGGCTCTACGAGCGGTATAAAGAGCGCCGCCCCCGGCCCGCGCCTAGCCCGTCCGAGGAGGACAAGGCCGACGAGGACGAGGACGGGCCGGAGCAGCCGGTCTAGTCGGCTACGTGGACTGTCAGACCGAGGGGGCGGGCGCGGGCCGAGGCATGCCACTCAACAGCGTGACCAGCACGGCGACCACCAGTGTCGCCCCCACCAGCGCCAACCAGGCCAGCGTCACCAGGAGGCCCAACTGGTCTATGCGGCTCTCGACCTCGCGCAGCGACCGCCCCGCCAGCACATACCCGTCCGCGCCGCCGTTCACCGCCGTCACCACACTGGCGATGCGCACGCCCGGGCGCGGCTGCCAGGTCAGCCGATTCTCGCCGCGCTGCCGTGTCGCGTCCAGGACCCCGGCGGGCAGTGGGGGCGTGGCTCCATCCAGGGCCGCCGAGGAGGCGACAACCCGGCCATCGCGGTCGAAGACGATGAGAAACGGCGCGAGGCTGTGAGCCACGTCCACGGTCGGCGACGGGACGAGTCCACGTGCGTCCGTTCCAGCCCCCACCGCCGCCGCCGTGTCCTCCGCCATTTGAATCTGAGGGTCATTGGCGCCCATGCGCAGCGTTTGCTGGAGGGCGGCGTACACCAGCCCGGCCAGGATGGTCGCGGCGACCACCCCCGGCAGCCACGTGCGCACGACGCGGGCTATCACTTGCCATAGATTCAGCATGGTCTTACCCTCCTGTGTCGAACGGAGTCCCATCTATGACAACGCGGGCCACGGCCAAACCCTTCAGCCCGTCTCGGCCGTGTGATGCGGGTCGAGTTAACCGACCCTCGGACCCCTGTGGATCGCGGCCTGATAGGCGGCGTCCAGAGCGTCGGGCTGGCCTACACTCATGTTCAGACTGTGGAGGTGGCCGTCCTGGAGGCCATAAATCAGGCCGTGCACTGTCAGGTGTTGCCCCCGCGCCCACGCCTCCTGGACGATGGATGTCTGGCACACGTGGACGACCTGCTCCACGACGTTGAGTTCACACAGGCGGTCCCAGCGCTGCCCCTCGTCCGCCAGCCCGCTCAGCACGGCCTGGTGCTTCTCGTACACGTCGCGCACATGGCGCAGCCACATATCTATCAGCCCCAGGTGGTCGTTGTGCAGGGCCGCGCGCACGCCGCCGCAGCCATAGTGCCCGCACACGATGATATGCTCGACGTGGAGGATGTCCACAGCGAACTGCATTACCGACAGGCAATTGAGGTCGGTGTGGACGACGACGTTGGCGACGTTGCGGTGGACAAAGACCGCGCCCGGCAGCAGACCGATGATCTGGTTGGCCGGCACACGGCTGTCCGAGCAGCCAATCCACAGGTAATCGGGCGCCTGCTGCTGCGCCAGGCGCTGGAAGAAGCTCGGGTCGTGGCGGCTCACTTCCTCGGCCCAGCGCCGGTTGTTCTCAAACAGAGGGTCCAGAGCAGCTATGGTCTACCTCCATTACCCCAGTCGTAAATCGTCAAAAGGGCTTCGTGACCATCAGCGCGACAATGACGACAACCGCCAGCATCTCGTAGGTGTGGGCGAGCGCCACAACTCGGTCGTTGAGGGCGCCCTTCAGTTCAGCGGTGATGCTGCCGGCTGCCTCAGCGTCGTGGAGAGCCGCTTCAAACACGCGGCCGCGCGGCAGGAAGATGAGCGGGACAATCGGGATGAGCGTCACATAGAGGACCAGCGACACGAACAACCAGCCCGAGCCCGCCGTGGGGAGCAGACCCAGGCGAGGCCAGCCCTGCGCCCAGGCAGTCAACAGACCGACCACCAGAACGGCCAGGGAGCCTGGAATGACGGCGCCGTTCTCGAAGCGGCCCGCCAATTGGACGAGGCCCTGGAACACCCGAATATCAGTCGTCCTGCCCATCTGCGTCAGCGTGAGGTTGCGGCCAAACAAGCCGGTGATGAACCAGAAGGCGGTGACGACATGCAACAACTTCATCAGGATGGCGACACTCACAAAGCCTCCTCTCCAAATGCGAATCACACCTCTACTCCTTCGCGCTCGATGACGGCCCGCAACCCGGGCGAGCAAGCCCCCACGTCCACCAGGTTTAGCTCAATCTCCGATGACAGCCCCTGGACAGCCACGATGGCCCGCAACCAGTTGGCCGAGGTCAGCCCCCACGCGGCCAGGTCAACGTCCGACGCCTCGTGGAACATCTCCAGCGACAAGAGCGAGCCAACGGCCGCCACCTGCTGGACACCATACTCGCGTTTGAGCAACTCAGCCGCCTGGCGCGCCAGTTCCCAGGCCACGGCGCGGCGGGCCGCGCGGTGCTGACGCTGGTCTGCCAGCCGCCGCCGCGCGGTCTCGCGGTACTGGGCCATCTCGTCGGCGGATATGGTAGAACTCAGTGGGCGGCTATCCATCGCAGGTCATCCCTCCAGCACTTTGCGGACCTCGACCAGTTCCTCTA
>CAZFUK010000292.1:0-6756 GCA_964522005.1 uncultured Anaerolineales bacterium
GAACACGTCCCAGATCAGCGGGCTGCGGAACTGCGGCCAGACCATGAAGTTGGTTGGGTACGGGAACAGCCAGTACGAGAACCACGGGCGGCCCGTGTGGAAGATCGGGTAAATGGCTGCCGCCGACACGGCGAACAGCGTCATCGCTTCCGCGAAGCGGTTGATGGAGGTTCGCCAGGGCTGGCGCAGCAGCAGCAGAATGGCCGAGATGAGCGTGCCGGCGTGACCGATACCAATCCACCACACGAAGTTGATGATGCCGAACGCCCAACCGACGGGCACGTTGTTGCCCCATGTTCCCACACCTTTGAGCAACAGCCAGGTGAGGGAGACAAGCATCAGGTTGAACAGCGCGAAGCTGATCAGGAAGCCGAGAATCCACCCGCGCCCCGTGCGGCGGTTCAGCACCAGCGAGCTGATCTTGTCCGTGATGGAGGAGTAGGTATGGCCCGGCGCGAGGATGGGGTCGCCCTCTAGACGCGCGCGGACCCGCCGCGCGTGCTCGGGCAACTCGCTCGTTCGCTGGTCGGGGTCAACGCCACTGATGCGTGGACGGGTCGGTGTAGTCATAAGGAGACTCCATTCTGACTAACTGTGACTTTCACCGGTCTTCGGCAGGGCCGGGTTCGGGTTGCGCACGGAGGCCAGGTAGGTGGTCCGAGGCCGCGTGTTCAACTCGGCCAGCATCGCGTAGTTGCGCGGGTCTGCCTTCTGCTTGCTGACCAGGCTGTTCTGGTCGTTGATGTTGCCAAAGGTGATGGCATTGGTCGGGCAGACCGCCTGGCACGCCGTCAGCACCTCGCCGTCGCGGATGGGGCGGCCGTCCTTCTTGGCCTCGATCTCGGCGTGGCGGATGCGCTGGACGCAGAAGGTGCACTTCTCCATGACACCACGCGTGCGGACCGTCACGTCGGGGTTGTTGACCATGCGCAAGACAGGGTCGGCGTTGTAGTCAGTGTACTGCAGGTAGTTGAAGCGCCGCACCTTGTAGGGGCAGTTGTTGGAGCAGTAGCGCGTGCCGACGCAGCGGTTATAGACCATGTCGTTCAGTCCGTCGTGGCTATGGACCGTCGCGGCGACCGGGCACACCTGCTCGCACGGCGCGTTCTCGCAGTGCATACACGGGCGCGGCTGGAAGTAGGAGTCGGGGTTGTCCGCCCCGCCCTGGTAGTAGTGGTCCACTTTGAGCCAGTGCATGGCACGGCCGCGCCACACGTTCTCCTTGCCGACGATGGGAATGTTGTTCTCGGCCTGGCAGGCGATGGTGCAGGCGTGGCAGCCGATGCACAGCGTCGTGTCCACGGTCATGCCCCAGGCGTTGCCCTTGTACTCCCAGGGGGCGTACATGGACAGCGGTTCGCCCTCGCTGCCCTGGCCTCGGCCCGGCGCTTCGGCGTTGTGGCTGCCCTGGGCGAAGCTCGGCTCCTTCTGGTACTCCTCGAAGGTGGCCGAGCGAATCATGTCGCGGCCTTCGAGCAGGTGCTGCATCTGCGTCGTCGCCAGCTTGTAGCCGCTGCCCGTCCTGGTAATCTGCACGCCCGTGTCGAACCACGGCGCGGCGACCGAACGCAGCGCGTAGGCGTCGAAGCCGACACCCGTGCCCACGCTGCCCGCCTTGCGCCGGCCATAGCCCAGCGTGAGCGCCACCGTGTTGGTGGCGACGCCGGGCACAACCATCACCGGCGCTTCCAGCCGGCCGCCCTTATAGTCCAGGGCGATGGTGTCGCCCGTCGCCAGGCCCAGCTTCTCGGCCGTCGCCAGGCCAATCATCGCCACGTTTTCCCAGGTCAGCATGGTGATGGGCTTCGGGAGTTCCTGGAGCCAGGCGTTGTTGGCGAAGCGGCCGTCGTACATGGTCGGGTCGGCGTCGAAGACCAGTTCCAGGGTATCGGCGGGCACGGCGGACGCGGCGGGCTGGCCCGCCAGGTTCTGGAGCGCCACGGTGCGCGGGGCGAGGGCCGTGTTGGCGACCACGCCGTCGTGCAGGGCGCGATTCCAGGCCGTGTCGAAGTTGGCGCCCAGGTTCTGGGTCTGCCAGAATTCGCGTACGATGTCGTAGGGCGCCTTGTCGCTGGACTCGTAGAACATCGCCAGCACTTCGTGGGCGGTGCGGCCATTGTAGAGGGGCCGAATGAGCGGCTGGATGAGGGTGACGGTGCCGTCCACGGCGCGGGCGTCGCTCCACGTCTCAAGTTCGTGGGCCAGCGGCACGTGCCACTGGCACAACTGCGAGGTCTCGTCTTCGTACATCGCCAGGTGGACGCGCAGGCGGGCGGGCTGGCCGGGCGCGGCGTTCTCGCCCATGGCCCCCAGGCGCTGGGCGAACTGGAGGTCGGCGGGCGTGTCGTAGGCCGGGTTGCCGCCGAGGATGACCAGTAACTCCACGCGGTCGGCCTGCATGTCGGCCACCAACTCCTGGAGAGCCTGGCCCTGGTCCACCGGGTTGACGACCGCCGGGTCAGTATAGGTCACGGTCTGCCCAACATTGCCGAGCGCCTGGTTCATGGCGTGGGCCAGGGCATGGACGATGGGCGGCTGGCGGTCACCGGCCACGACGAGGCTGCGGCCTCGGTGCGCGTTCAGGTCGTCCACCACGGCGCGGGTCCACTCGGCCGAGGCGGCGGCGGGTGGGGTAGCGGCGCCGGCCTGGACGCCGACACCGGCGGCCACGGCGCGGGCGAACGGCTCCACGTCCACGGAGCGCAGCGGCAGGCGGTTGTCGGCGTTGGCCCCGGTCACCGTGGGGCGGCTCTCGACGACATAGAGGCGGTTCATCCCGCCCGGACCGGCCGGGTTGCGGCGGCGCGAGAACTGGCGGGCGTAGCGCAACTGGCCGGGGCCGGCGCCGATGAGGTCGGCCTCCAGGCTCAGGATGACGTCGGCACGGTCCAGGTTGTACTGGGCCTCGACGGGCTGGCCGAAGGCGAGGCGCGCGCCGGCGTAGGCGTTGTCACGGTTGACCGGCTCGTACTGGTGCCAGCGGGCCCGCGGGAAGTCGCGCAGAATGCGCTGCACCTGGCTCGCCAGGGTGGGCGAGGTCACGGTCTGGGTCAGGATGCGGAGGCCCGCGCCCTGCTTGCCGCGCTGGGCCTCGATGGCCTGGCGGAACTCGCGGCCAAAGCGGTCCCAGGTGCTGATGCGGCCATTGTTGGAGACCGCCTGCGAGCGGTCGGGGTCGTAGAGCGTCAGGATGGCGGCCTGCCCAAAGATGTCGGTCGCGCCCAGGCTGGCCGGGTGGTCGGGGTTGCCCTCGATCTTGGTCGGCCGGCCCATGTTGCTCTCGGCCAGGACGCCCCGCGCGAAGCCGTTCAGCGTCAGCGCGGTGGCGTAGAACAGCGGCTTGCCCGGCGTAATCTGCTCCGGCTGGCGGACGTAGGGACGAATCTGCTCGCCCGGCGGGCTACAGCCGGCCAGACCGGCCAGGGCCAGCGACGCGGCCATGATCTTGAGGAAGGAGCGGCGGCTGACGCCATCGGGCCAGTAGCCGGCGAAGCGCGGAAACTCGCGCTCCATCAGCTCGCGGAAGCCTTCGGCGTTGGCGACCTCTTCGAGGCTGCGCCAGTATTCTTTACCCGTCGCGGCGTTTAGTCGAGCGCGAACCTGCGCCAGATTCAGAGGGGCTTGTGTCGTCATAGGGCATTACCTGTGGCAGGTCGAGCAGCTAATGAGGCTCTGGATTTGATACTCTTGCACCAGCCGATTGCCGAGCGCCAGCTGGTCGGCCGGGGGCTGGTAGTTGGCGTTGAAGACCTGGTCCTTGGGCCGCACGTACTTGGCCGGGTTGAAGTGGCACTCCATGCACCATTCCATGCTCATGGGCTGGTTCTTCCAGATGCCGTTCATGCGCTCCAACTGGCCGTGGCAGGTGTCGCAGCCGACGCCCTTCGCCACGTGGATGGAGTGGTTGAAGTACACAAAGTCGGGCAGGTCGTGGACGCGCTGCCAGGTAATGGGCTGGCCCGTCCGCCAGCTCTCGCGCACCGGCTCCAGGTAGGGCGAGTTGGCCCATACCTGGCTGTGGCAGTTCATACACACTTCCGTGGAGGGGATGCCGGCGGACGAGGAGACCTCGACCGAGGTGTGGCAGTAGCGGCAGTCAATACCATCGTCGCCGACGTGGTGGAGGTGGCTGAACTGGACCGGCTGGGTCCGCGCGACCCCCACGTAGGTCACGTAGGGCGAGCGCTGGATGATCATAAAGATCGCCAGCACGCCCCCAATGATGAAGATGGCGCCAAAGATACTGACGCGCGACATCGTGTTGGTACTGCGATGGAAGATCTGAGGCATCGGTAGGCTACTCCCTCAGCGTTCACCCGGCGGCCAGGTTGCTAGGGCTATTCAGGAACGACGACGGCTACAACAGGTTGACTACTGCATCGGCGGGGACGACAAGCCATCGCGGGCCTGGGAGGCTCTGGCCGGTCGTCTGCTTGGGTAGCCTGGATTATAGAGCCAGGCCCGCTGGTTGTCTAGTTTGAGCGAACTTAACCGGATTTTAAGCCAGACGCGACTAGATTATACAACAACGCCGCTGGGAAACAAGGCTTGTAGCCCCCGAAATAAGCGACCGGACAGCCTTACGACCGGTTTCTGACCAAGTTCTGACCCGCCCTATCCCCCCTATCGAAGCTTGCGGCTGGCCCCTAAACGAGTAGAATAGGGGAACTCGTGATGCGTGATGCGTGATGCGTGATGCCTGACTACTGACTACTGACTACTGACCACTGACTACCGTTCTAAGGAAGGATGTGGATGGAACCTACGTGGACCATGCGACGCATCGCGCTGGCGACGCTGACCGTCCTGGCGTCCATCGGTCTGGCCTGGGCGCTCTACCAGGTCCGCGATAGCCTCATCATCGTCTTCGTCGGCATCCTGTTCGGGATGGCGATGAAAGGCCCGGTCGTCGCGCTCCAGGAGCTGTACATTCCACGCTGGCTGGCCCTGATTCTCGTCCTGATCGTCGTGCTGGCCGTGCTGCCCCTGGCGGTGATTCTCCTCCTTCCTACCCTGGTCAACGCCATTACCTCGGTGGGCATCAGCGTCATCCGGGGCTACGAAACGCTCCTGAGCAGCCTGACGCGCCCGTCCTTCCCCTTCGCGCTGCCCTCTCTCAGCCTCGACACCGTCACGCAGAACCTGGTGGCCCTGCTGACCTCCAACAGTGAGCGCCTCGTAGGGTCGGCGCTGGGCGTCGGGACCACCATCGTCGGCACCCTGGTCAACCTGATCACCATCATCACCATTGGCTTCCTGTGGCTGCTAGAGGAGGAGCGCATTCGCGCCTGGCTCATCAACCTCGCGCCGCCCGCGAGCCAGGACCGCGCCCAGCGCATCTGGCAGGCGGTGGAGGCCCAGGTGGGCGGCTATCTGCGCGGCCTGCTCGTCCTGTCCGTCATCGTCGGTCTCATCTCGGCGGTGGGCTACGGCGTCATCGGCCTGCCGCTCGCCCTGGCCTTCGGTATGCTGGCGGGGCTGATGGAGATCATCCCCATTCCCGGCGTCGGCCTGACCCTACAGGTGATTATTGTCGGGCTAGCCACCCTATCTACGTCAACGTCATCCGTCGCCATCGGCGCGGTCATCTGGACGGTTATCGTCTTCCAGGCCGCGAATATGATTCTGTTTCCGCGTATCATGGGTAATGCGGTTGGTATCAGCGCCTTGGGCGTCATCGTCGCCCTGCTGCTCTTCGTCTCGCTGCTCGGCGGCGTGGGCGCGCTGCTGGCGATTCCCCTGGCAAGCCTGATTCAGATTATCGTGGACCAGACTGTCACCCACTCGCGGGGGTCCGCGCCGGTCCCGAATGGAGCGGTAGGGACGGTCGCCCTGCCGCTGCCCGGCGCTCAAGCGGAACTGCTCCGCGTGCGTGACCTGCTAACCGCCGACACCACGCTGTCGCCCGTCGAACGCGGCGTCGCTCTGGAACACGTCGAGGCGGCGCTCAAAGCCGTCGAACCCCTCCCCTCCCCGGCTGGCCCACCACCCCCAGGACGGCGTGTATGAGTACTAAATTACAGCAAGTTGCATTCCAGGGCGAGCGCGGCGCCTACTCCGAAGCCGCCGCCATCGCCCATTTCGGCCCCGACATCGCGCCCTACCCCTGCGCCGAGTTTGACGACCTGTTCCGCGCGGTGGTCGAGGGCGTGTGCGAGTACGGCATGGCGCCCATCGAGAACTCGCTGGGCGGCTCCATCCACCGCAACTACGACCTGCTCTTGCGCCACGACCTGACCATCGTGGGCGAGGAGTACTTCCGCGTCGTCCACTGCCTGATCGCCCACCCCGGCGTGGCCCTGAGCGACGTCAAGCGCGTCTACTCCCACCCCCAGGCGCTCGCCCAGTGCGAGGGGACGATTGAGCGGCTGGGCCTGGAGCGGGTCGTGACCTACGACACGGCCGGCAGTGTCAAGTTGTTGCAGGAGCGGGGAATCATGGATGGGGCGGCCATCGCCAGCCGGCGCGCCGCCGACGTGTACGGCATGCAGGTCTTGCAGGAGGGCGTCGAGGATGATACGGAGAACTACACGCGCTTCCTGGTGCTGTCGCGCGCAGCGGCCCCACCGCCCACGGCGGTCCCCGGCAAGACCAGCATCGTCTTCGCCACCATCAACACGCCGGGCAGCCTGTTCAAGGCGCTATCGGTGTTCGCCCTGCGCGACATTGACCTGACCAAGATCGAGTCGCGCCCCCTCAAGGGCAAGCCGTTCGACTACTACTTTTACCTGGACTTCGCGGGCAGCCTGGCCGAGC
>CAZFUK010000293.1:0-6741 GCA_964522005.1 uncultured Anaerolineales bacterium
TATCTGATCCAATGAGGGCGCCGCACGCCTGGGCCTGAATGCCACGGCTCCCGTCTGACCACGCCGCGCCCTGGAGGGCGTGGTCCTGCCCAAACGGCGGCCTAAACGCCGCCTGCTAATTGCCTACGCCGCGTCGTTTACGGCGCGGTTTCCCTGTCCAAAACAAAACCCCCTGGTCTCTCGACCAGGGGGTTCATGGTAGAAATGTGACAAAGGTCCGGTGGGTTCGCCCCGCCGCTGAGCGAAACCCTCGGACCTTTGTCAAGGGGGGTACTACAGTGTTAACTATATCAGCCCTACATTAACCTCAGATTAAGCGAACCTTAGCCCGGCGTTAAAGGTTCTCAGTTCTTCGCGGCTCGTCCAGCCAGGCGCGGAGAAAGGCCGCCCGCTCCAGCCGACCGAGCAGAGTGTAAGCCGCGATTTCATACTCCAGGTCCAGGACCGGCACCCGCAAGCCCTCCAGCGTGACATACTGGATGATGTGGGGCAGGTCGGGCGGCGGCTCCCAGGTCCCGTCGGCGCGTCGCTTCTCGATGTCGCCCATCACTTCCACCTGGACGCCGTGGACCAGGAACGCGCCGAAGTGGGAGCGCACGCGCTCGGTGGACGAGAACTGAACAGGGCGCGTGACAAACTCGGCCAGCCGCCGCTCGATTTCGTAGGCGCCCGCCGCGTCGGTCTGAAGGTCCACGTCGTGGGGCGTCAGGGGCACGCCCTGGAGCGCCATGCCCAGGCTGCCCGTCAGCGCCCAGACCCGGCCGTCGAGCCGCTGGCACAAGAGGGTCACGACGTTCGTCAGTAGGGAGTAGTCAGTCGTCAGTCCTCCGTCCTCCGTCTTCCGTCGCCTGTCTTCCGTCCTCTGTCCTCCGTCCTCCGTCCTCCGTCCTCCGTCCCCGGTCCTCCGTCCTCCGTCCTCGGTCGTCCGTCCTCGGTCCTCCGTCGCGCCCGCAGCGCCGCCACAATCTGCTGGTCGGTCACGGCCATGGCGAACTGGTCCACCGCGTCCAGCGTGGTCCAACGCACGTCGGCCGCCTCGATGGCCCGCGGCTCGCCCTCGACCAGCGTGCAGTCAAAGGCATGCAGCGTGATGCGGAAGTGGGTGTAGGCGTGGGGAACGACGGCCACGGGGTCGCCCACCGCGACCTCGACGCCTAGCTCCTCACGCAGTTCGCGGCGTAGGCACTCGGCCAGCGTCTCGCCCGCGTGGCACTTGCCGCCGGGGAACTCCCACAGCCCGCCGAGCATCTTGTCCAGGGGCCGCTGGGCGACCAGCACCTGCTCGCCGCGCCAGACCACGCCGGCGGTGACATCGTAGTGGGGTGTCTGTTTGCGTTTGGGCATAATGGGTAGGCTATCCTGAACCCCCTGGGCGCGGGCGGCGCAGAGGGTCATCACCGGGCAGGCGAGACAGCGCGGCCGGCCGGGGATGCAGATGGTCGCGCCCAGGTCCATCAGCGCCTCGTTGAACGCGCCGGGCGCGTCCTGGGGAACCAGGGCCTCGGACAAGGCCCACAGCGTCTTCTCGGTGGCGGGCGCGCGGACGTCCTCGGTAATGGCGAAGACGCGCGCCAGGACGCGGCGCACGTTGCCGTCCAGGATGGGCGCGGGCTGGCCGAAGGCGAGGCTGAGGATGGCGCCCAGCGTGTAGCGGCCAATGCCGGGCAGGCGCGCGAGGCTGTCCGGGTCGCTAGGAAGCTGGCCGCCGTGCTGTCCCACGACCAGGCGGGCGGCGCGGTGGAGGTTGCGGGCGCGGGCGTAGTAGCCCAGCCCCTCCCACGCTTTGAGCACGTCGTCCAGCGGGGCCTCGGCCAGGGCCGTGACCGTCGGGAAGCGGGCCATGAAACGCTCGAAGTACGGCCCTGCCGTCGTCACGCCCGTCTGCTGGAGCATGATTTCGGCCACCCAGACGCGGTAGGGGTCACGCTGGCCGCCCTCGGCCTGCCGCCAGGGGAGATAGGGCCGCTGCGTCGCGCCCCACTCCACCAGCCGCCGGGCAAACTCGTCGCGCCAGGGGGTCTCAACCGTCACTTGCATAGGCCAAAGTATAACCACGTTTTGCCCCCCGGCCCAAGCTCAGCTAGAATGGGAGTATGACCTCCATCGGCCTCATCGCCAACCCGGCTTCGGGCAAAGACATTCGGCGGCTGGTCGCCCACGCCTCGACCTTCGACAACCAGGAGAAGGTCAACATCGTCCGGCGCGTCCTGCTCGCCCTCGACGCGCTGGGGATAGACGAGGTGCTGGTGATGCCTGACCAGTTCGGCATCGGCCAGCGGGCGCGGGACCGGGTCCAGACCCGGCTGCGGCTCACCGAGCTGGCGATGATCACGCTCTACGACCAGACCGACTCGACCCGCGCGGCGGGGCTGATGGCCGAGGCGGGCGTGGCGTGTATCATCACACTGGGTGGCGACGGGACGAACCGCGCCGTGGCGAAGGGCGCGGGCGACACGCCGCTGCTGCCCATCTCGACCGGCACCAACAACGTCTTCCCGCAGATGGTCGAGGGCACGCTGGCCGGGCTGGCAGCCGGGCTGTTCGGCCGCGGCGATGTCGCGCCTGACCTGGCGCTCCGCCGGGCGCGGCGGCTGGAGATTTGGCGCGACGGCGCGATGGTAGACCTGGCGCTGGTGGATGTCGCCGTCTATGACGACTTGTTCGTGGCCTCGCGGGCGGTGTGGGACATGCGCCGCGTGCGAGCCGTGGCCGTGGCGCGCGTCCTGCCGGGGGTGATGGGCCTGGCGGCGATAGCGGGCGTCTGGCCCGCCGCCGTCGAGGGTGGGCCAGAGCTTGGGGCGTGGGTCGAGTTGGGCGAGACGGGAACCGAAGTCTGGGCGCCTGTCGCGCCGGGGCAGATCACACCGGTGCGCATCACGCGCTACCAGCCCCTCGCCGTCGGGGATGAGATACGGCTGAGCGGCGCCCCGGCGGTACTGGCCCTGGACGGCGAGCGCGAGCTAACGCTGCGCCGGGGCGAGACGACGACGCTGCGCCTGAGCGACCAGGGGCCGCTTGTCCTGGATGTTCAGGCGACGCTCCAGGCGGCGGCGCGTCAAGGCGCGCTGGTTCGGAGAGTCTAGACATGATTGACAAAATTGACAGTATTTAAGACCTGCGGGCGAGCGGGAGGCACAGATGAGCGCGGTTATGACCAAGGAGTTTCGCTTTCACGCGCCGACCCAGGTGCAGTTTGGCGTCGGCGTCGCCCGTAAGCTGGGGGCGCAGGCCAAGCGGCTGGGTGTGCGCCACGCCTTCCTCGTCACCGACGCCGGACTGGCCCACACCGAGATGGCCCACGCCGCGGCGCGCTCGCTGGCCGAGGCCGGGCTGGGCGTGACGCCCTACTCCGATGTCGCGCCCGACCCCGACATCGCCAGCATCCATCGCGGGGCGGCGGCTCTGAGGGCGAGTGGGGCGGATGGGGTGGTCGCGTTGGGCGGCGGCAGCGCGATGGACACGGCCAAGGCGGTGGCCGTCCTGGCGGCGGGCGGTGGCGACAGCATCGAGGACTACTTCGTACCGGGGGCCAGGCGTCCCATCCCCACCCTGCCGCCCCTGGTCTGCCTGCCGACCACGGCGGGCACAGGCTCGGAGGTTACGCCCATCGCCGTCGTCACCGACCCGGCGCGGGGCGTCAAGCGCACGCTGGTCAGCCCGCGCGTCGCGCCCATGTTGGCCCTGGTGGACCCGGCCCTGACGCTCAGCCTGCCGCCGCGCCTCACCGCCTCCACGGGTATGGATGCCCTGGCTCACGCGGTCGAAGCGATGACGTCCACCGCCGCCAATCCGGTCAGCGACGCGCTGGCCCTGGCCGCCGTGGACCTGGTCGGGCGGTACCTGGTCCGGGCGGTCGAACACGGCGACGACCTGGAGGCGCGGACGGGAATGAGTCTGGCCGCGCTCATGGGCGGGCAGGCCTTCCCCGGCGCGCTGCCCCACCTGGGCCATGCCGTCGGCCACGCGCTCGGTACGGCCTATCACCTGCCCCACGGTCTGGCCTGCGCGGTGGCTCTGCCCGCCATCCTCGCCTTCATCCAGCCCGCCGCCGAGGACCCGCTGCGGCGCATCGCGGCGGCGCTCACGGTCAATGGCATAGGCGGGGGCACCGACGCGGGCGAGGAGACCTCGCCCCTGCGGGACGCTCCGACGATGGTGGCTGCTCTCTACGAGCGGATTGGGCTGCCGCGACTGGGCCAGGCGCTCGGCGTCGGGCCGTCTGAGCTGCCCTACCTGGCGGACCTGACGCTCCAGGAGACGGACATGCTCAGCCGCGCGCCCGTCAAGCCTACGCGCGACGAGTGGATTGGCATCTTCGAGCGGAGCCTCTAGGGGCGACGGAAGACGGAAGACGGAGGACGGAAGACCGTAGTCCCTCATCCTCCATCTTCCGTCTTCCGTCCTCCGTCCTCGGTCATGGGATTGGCGTTCGCAGCGGCGTCAACTCCGTGTTGCGGGTGATGAGCGGCATGTACTGCTTGTAGACGACTGGCGTGGCCGTGGGCGATGGGGTCATGGTAGCCGTGGCCGTGCGCGTGGCCGTGGCCGTCGGTGTGGTGGTCACGGTGCTCGTCGGTGTGTTGGTCGGCAGCGGCGTGGCCGTCGCCGTCACGGTGGCCGTCGCGGTGGGGGCCACGTCGAGACAGAAGTTGCCCGTGAAGTTGACCACGTAGGGCGTGTAGCTCACGGAGAGGTCCTGGACGCGGCGGGTCGGACCGAGGTTGTCCGCCGTGGACGACGCGGCAATGGTGTACGTGCCCGTGGGGAAGTCGTAGCGCGGTCCGAGGCTATAGCGGCCGTTCTCGTCGGTGACGGTGCGGATCGAGGTGTTCAGGATGGCGACATCAGCATACGGCACGCGCTGCCCGTTGCAGCGCTCGACCACGCCGGTGATCTGGACGAAGGGCGGGCCGGACGGCGTCGCCGTCGCGGTCGGCGTCGCAGTGTTGGCCGGCGTTGCCGTCGTCGTCGGGGTGGGCGGAGTGTACGTCACGGCGCGACCCAGGATATTGTAATTGGGCGCGCCGGCCTGGTTGGCCGACCAGAGCGCGATGACTTCACCGGTCGTGGAGTTGTAGAGGGCGTCCGGCGCATCTCCGACGCGAGCGCCACCAAACGAGACGTCGGATCCGAGAGCCGCCTCAGCGAGAATCACCGGCTGATTGGACGCGACGAGGCCGTCCCAGCCGAGACCTCGGTATTGGGCGGGCGACGAGTCGCTGTACCACGTCATGAAGAAGCCGTTGGCGGCCGGCGCGTAGACCAGCGCGGGCCGCGCGGACTTGGCCTGGCTGTTGGGAATCTGGGTATCAAAGGTCCCAATCGGGTCACCCTGGTTGACCGGCAAGCGGCGGCTGTAGAGCAGCGAGGTACCCGTGCGGAGGTCCTGCCAGACGACCTGCCACTCCTGGCGGCCGCTGTGGTACGCCACGGCCGGCCAGTTCTGGCGCTGCGGCCGGCGTTCGCCGATCATGAAAGGTTCCGCCTCGCGCAGGACGCCACTGCCCGAGATTCGGCGCCCCCAAATCTTGTAGTCGAAGTCACCGTCTACACAGCCGGGCAGGTCAGGCGAGCCGCCGCTAGTCCACTTGCTCCACACCACCAGGAACGAGTTGTTTGTATCATCCGACCAGGCTACATCGGGTTGAAGTTGGTCGGAGCAACTATAGCCCGGCACAGGCGTGAACCCTACTTCGAGCCGGGGGCCAGCCAATTGACCGTCGCGTCCCACAAATTGCCCATAGATGCCCCGCGCGTGCGCGGCTTCGTTCCAGATGACAAGATAGGTGTGGGGCAGGTCGCTGGCCGCGTTGACATGGCTGGCGGCGATACGGACCGTCTCCACCTGCGTCCCTTCCAGGATGGGCAGGGTACCACTCAGGTTCACCGCGCTGCCATTGGCGGGTATGAGGGCCAGCCGGATCTCTGTGCGGCGGGGGGTCGCTCGCCGCGAGAAGACCCACGCGACCAGGTACTCATTGGTCACCGAGTTGTAGGCGACGGCGGGCGTCTGATGGTTCTCGCCGCTCTGGAGGTTGCCCTCGCCAATGGGGAAGCTCTCACGGGCGACCGTCCCATCCGCATTCATAATCTTACCGCGCACATTCGTAAACCGCTCGGTCAGCGTCCCATCTTCCTCTTCCCAGACCACCAGGTACTGGCTCGACTGGCTGTTGAACGCCGTCGCCGGCGCGTACTCCCGCGTATTCTCGGCGGCGATAACGAACGCATCGCCACCCGGCCGCCAGTAGGACGGCTGGAGCACGCCTTGCGCCTGCGCGCCCGCGCTCCCCCCGCCCAGCAGCAACACCAGCAGCAGCAAACAGCCTCCAATGAGGCTCAGACCAGATTTGTGTTTGATAGTCACCCGCGCCCTCCTTTGTGTGCGGAGCAAGCCCTCGCTTGCCGTGTAACAGGTGTGTCTCGCGCCAGCCCGCCCGGTTTGCGCGGCGGAGCCGAACTGGCTGGCGTCGTAGGGGCGAGGTTCCCTCGCCCGAGGTTGTCTCGGCCTGGGCGGGGAAACCCCGCCCCTACGGCCAATGGACAGGCAACAAACAGGCGTAGGGGCCAGGCGCACTGCTGGCCCCTACGCACTGATCACGGTGAAGGACTTTTTCCTCCCTCTCCCCACCTGCCCCCGGAATGTGGGGTGGGAGAGGGTTGGGGTGAGTGTCTTACAGGGGAGGAGAAGATTACTACCCCTTGTCCCTGGCCCCTAACCCCTGGCCCCTCGTTAGTACA
>CAZFUK010000294.1:0-6720 GCA_964522005.1 uncultured Anaerolineales bacterium
ACCCCTGGAACAGGCTCGTCTCTTCCCAGATCAACTCACGGATGCCGAGGCTGTCGAGTTGGGTTTCGTCAATCGCCGGCAGCCGCCGTTTGACCACCGCCTCCACCCGCCGGTCACTGGTGGGCAGCCCCGCCGCGCCCAGGCTGGCGCGGGCGGCGTCCAGCAGGCGGTCCGTGGAGGCGAATACATCCAGGGCCAGCCCGGCCTGCCCCGGCTGCGTCACGACCGGCGCCCTGGCCGCCGCGTCCCAGCGCAGCCGCGCGTCCCGCGCCGGGCGGTCAATCTCAGCCGACAACCGCGCCGTCCAGGCTTGCAGCCGCGTCTTGTCCAGGCTGGCCGTGAGGCGGCCCGTGTCGTCCAGGGCGTAGACGAGCAGGGTCTGCAAGTCGGAGGGGCTGAGCGACCACACCTTATCGCCGTAGGCCAGGGTCAGCGGCGCGCCGACCAGCCGCGCCGCCTGCTGCGCCGCCTCGTTCGAGTCGGTCACCTGGGGCAGCGCCTCGGTCAGCGGCAGTTCAACGGCCGCCGTGGCCCCCTGACGCAGCACGGTCTGGAGAAAGACGACCAGGGTGGGCACGTCCAGCCGTCGGCCCACCTGGGCCGGTACGGCATAGGTCGTCGTGCCGGCCACGGCCACCGAGGCGTTCTGGGGGTTCACCGCCGTCTCGGTGGTCAGGCGGGCGAGATAGGCGTTAAACGTCTGGGGGTCAATCACGACGACGGGCGGCAGGGTGACAGGCCGGGCGGCCAGGCTGAAGGCGCGCACGAAGGCCAGCGGCCGCTCGCGCCCCACGGCAAAGGCGCCCTCGGCCGTGGCGACCGGGTCCAGCCGCGCGCCGAGTTCGGTGTAGGTCGGCGCCCAGAAGCGCGGGCCGGAGCGGAGAGTCAGCGTGCGAATAGCCAGCGCCGGCTGAGCCTGGCGGCGCAGCAGGTCCGCCGCCTGCGCCACGGTCAGGCCGCCCAGGTCATAGCCCGCCGCGTGGACGCCGAGGTAGACTCGGTCGCGGTAGACGACAAAGTAGCTGGCCGCGGCGAGCGCCAGCAAGAGGGTCAGGGCGAGGAAAAATCGTTTCACACGCCTAATTTTAAGAGAGGGCGCGCCAAGTGTCAAGAGGTAATCAAGCATGTTTTGGGTTAGACGGCAAATACATTCGTAGACAGTACGACAGGGGCGCAACCCACTGTATAGCGCTGTCGCTACCTGAAGGCAACCGTAGGGGTCAGCAGCCTAGGCCGAGAGCGACAGCGACTTGGCAAAAATGCGTTTTTGTATCATAATTACAACCCGATTATTCATGGGCTTCACAATCGTAACTTTTCCTTCATGTTGACTTCACAAGTTGCCTATGCTACAATCGGGCCATCGCCGCCCCTCCAAGCCCTGCCGCCTGGAGGTAGTCAGAGTAAAGCAGACCGCCCATGCCACCATCCCCCCAGCTTGAGGTGGACCTCCAACTCACCCACCAGCTAATCCTGGCGCGTGAGTTACTCGCCCTATCAGCCGACGACCTGGCCTCGCGGATTGACGCTGAGATCGCGGGCAACCCCGCCCTGGACTGGGCCGGCCCCTCCACGCCTCGGCCGCCCCGACTACGCTCCGCCGAGGGCTGGCGCGAGGACGAGCCGACCGACCGCCTGCGCTCCACCCCCAGTCTGGCCGACACCCTGCTGGACCAGTTACGCCTCCAGATTGACCACGCCGACCTGCCCATCGGCCTGGAACTGATTGGCGGGCTGGACCATCGCGGCTGGCTGACCGAAACACCGGCCGCCGTCGCCGAGCGGCTGGATGTGCCCGTGGGCCGCGTGCTGGCCGTCCTGCGCGCCCTCCAGTCGCTTGACCCGCCCGGCATTGGCGCACGCGACGCGCGCGAGGCCCTCCTCCTCCAACTGGATCAACTCGACGGGGCGCCCCCGGCCCGCGTCGCCCTGGCGCGGCGGCTGATCGCCGAGCGCCTGGACGACCTGGCGGGTCAGGCGTGGGGGCGGCTGGCGCGCGCCCTCGGCGTCTCCCTGGCCGACATCGAGGCGACGGTGGCCTTTATCCGCGCCAACCTGACGCCCTACCCGGCCCACGCCTACTGGGGCGACGAGGCCCCCGACCCCTCACCCGAACCGGACGTGATCATCGCCCTGGACCCCGACGACCCGGCCGGCCCGCCGACCATCACCGTGGTCGAAGCCGAACGCTTCGCCCTGCGCGTCACCCCCCCGGCCGCCCGCGCCGACCTGCCCGCCCTGGCCCAGGACCTCCAGCGCGCCCGCCTGTTCCTGGCAAGCCTGCGCCAACGCTGGCGCACCCTCGCCCGCGTGACGGCGGCGGCCGTCGAGGCGCAGCCGGCGTATGTGCGACGTGGGGACCCGGCCCTCCGCCGCGCTCTCACGCAGACGGACCTGGCGCTGGCCCTGGGGATGCACCCCTCGACGGTCAGCCGCACCGCGCGCCACAAGTACGCCCAACTGCCCGGCCGCCACATTGTCCCGCTGGCCTCCTTCTTCACCGTGGATGCACCCGCCAAGGCCGCCCTGCGCGCCCTGGTCACCTCGGAGGCGGCCCCCCTCACCGACGAGGCGCTGTGCCTCGCCCTCGCCCAGCGGGGGTTTGACCTGTCGCGGCGCACCGTCGCCCACTACCGTGCCGAGTTGGGCATTCCGGCGACCCATGCGCGTGGGGCGCGGGGTCGGTGAACACCCTGCGCCGCTGGGTCTGGCTCGTCTGCCTGGGCGTGGCGTTGGCGCCCGGCCTGGCGCATGCCCAGACGCCGTCGCCCACGACTGCCCCGATCGCGTCCGTGGGCAGCCTGACTGGCGAGGGCCAGCTTTACCCGGCCCCCCACGCGGCGGCTCCGACGCGACGAGTCGCGGCCAGCACGGTGATTGTCGGCGTCATCGCCCGCACGTCCGACGGCTGGCTGTGGGCCGTGCTGCCGGATGACCTGGGTTGGCTCCCGCCCGACGCTCCCCTACGCCTGACGGCGGGTCTCGACAGCGTGCCTCTCGCGCCGGGCGGCGAGGCAGCCTCAGCCGCGCCGCGCGCCCCGCCCACCGCCCCGGCCCCGGCTTCTGCCGCCCCGACCGAAGCGCCCATCCCACCGGCTGACCCGGCCCTCACGAGCGCCGTGCCCTGGCTGGCGCCGGCGCTCGTCGTCGGTGGCCTGCTGGCCCTGGCCGCCGCCGCGCTCGGCTGGAATAACGCTCGCCTGCGCCGCCGCCTGGCCGCCGAGGCCGAGCAACGCCAGACCAGCGAAGCCCAACTCCAGGAGTTGACCCTCTATCCCGGCGACGCCATCCTGCTGACCGACCTGAGCGGCCTGATCCTCGACGCCACCGACCCGGCCAGCCAGATGGCGGGCCAGACGCCCCTAGCGGGCCTCCACCTGCGCGACCTGTTCAACGCCGACCTGGGGCCGCTCATCGAGGAGGCGCTGGTCATGGGCCGCGCCCAACGCGACGGCGTGGGCCTGCTCACCGACCCCGCGCGGCTGGTCAGCCTCGAAGCCCGCGTCGTGACGCGCCAGGGCCGCCAGGTGGCCCGGCTCCAGTTGCGCGACGCCACCCGCGCCGGGGCTGAAGATGCCCTATCCCGTCGGCGGGACCTGGCCCTGTATGACATCGCCATCACCATCAGCCGCTCCCTCGACCGTGACAAGGTGCTCGGCACCGCCCTCGACCGGCTCATGCGCCTCGCCAGCGCCGAGGCCGGGGCCATCTTCCTGCACAACGGCCACACCCGGCTGTGGGCGGTTCAGGGCCTCAGCGTCGCCTTCACGCGCCAGGTCGAGGGCATCGCCGACGACACCGGCCTCATGCGCCAGGTGCTGCACAGCGCAACGCCCTGGCTGCTGCCCCACCTGCCCGTCACGCCCGACGCCCTGACCCAGGCCCTGGCCGCCGAGGGGGTCGCCAGCCTGGCCGTCATCCCGCTCATGGCCCACGGCGAGGACACCGGCATCGTCTTGCTTGGCTCTCGCCGGCCGCAGGCGTTCGCCCCGCGTGACGTGCCGCTCTTCGAGGTCATCGGCGCCCACATCGGCGTCGCCGTGGAGAACGCCCGGTTGTTCCGCGAAGTCGGGGAGAACCTGCGCTCGCTGGAACAGGTGCGCCGCTTCAGTGAGAGCGTGTTCCAGAACATGAGCAACGGCGTCATCACCCTGGACGCGGCCGGGCGGGTCACGTCCATGAACCACGCCGCCGAGCAGATGCTCCAGACGCCCCTGGCCGACGCCGTCGAACAGCCCCTGGCGGCTGTCCTGGACGCCCCGGCCAGCCTGGTGGACATGCTCCAGCACGTCCAACGTCTGGGCACGACCTTCACCGGCCACGAACTCATCGTCCAGCGCGCCAACGCCCCCGCCATCCCCCTCCGCCTGAGCCTCGCCCCCTTGCGCGACGACAAGAGCCTGATCATCGGCGCCGTCCTGGTGTTTGACGACCTGACCGAGCAGCGGGCGATGGAGGAGGAGCGCCAGCGCCTGGACCGCCTGGCCCTGTTGGGGGAGATGACGGCGGTGATTGCCCACGAACTGCGCAACCCGCTTGCCAGCATCTCCAGCGGGGTCCAGTTCCTGGTCCAGCAGGCTCAACCGGGGGAGCCGTCCTACGAGGCCCTCGCCTTAATCCTGCGCGAGAGCACCCGCCTGAACCAACTGCTGGAAGACATCCTGGAGGTCTCGCGCACGCCGCGCATCCAGTTGACGGCCCATGCCGTGACCGAGATTCTGGACGACGTCCTGAGCCGTTGGGCACAGACCGCCGCCGTCCACCGGGTGCGCATTGTCAAGGACTACGCGCCCGATACGCCTGCCGTCCCGTGCGATCCGCTCCGCATCGAGCAGGCGTTTTCCAACCTGGTCATGAACGCGATTCAGGCCATGACCGAGGGCGGCGTACTCTCGGTGCGCACGCGCGTCGAGACGCTGGCCGGGGGCCGCAATGGGTCGGCCACGATGCTGGTGGTGGAAATCGGGGACACCGGCACCGGCATCCCGGCCACGGTCCTGCCCAAGCTGTTTACCCCGTTCTTTACCACCAAGGGCAAGGGCACCGGCCTGGGCTTGACCATCACCCAGCGCATCATCAACGAACACGGCGGCGAGGTGACCGTCGCGAGTTCGGAGGGCCAGGGCGCTACCTTCACCGTCCGCCTGCCCATCGCGCGCTAGCCGCGTAATCTCCGTCTTAACACTGGCGGCGTAAAATGGGCACGGGTTGGTGTAAACGCGCTCGCCCCCGCGTTAGTGCTGTGTAGACGAGTCGGGTTGGGGGGGAATATGACAGCATCCATCCTTGTCGTAGACGACGAGGTCACTCTGCGTTACTTCCTGGAACGCTCCCTGCGTGACCAGGGCTATGAGACCCTGTCCGCCGGCACCGTCGCCGACGCGCTGGACCTGGTGTACTCGCGGCAGATTGACTGCGCCCTGCTGGACCAGCACCTGCCCGACGGCGTCGGCTTTGACGTCCTGCGCGCCCTCAAAGAGGTGGATGCCGACCTGCCCATCATCGTCCTGACCGGCTACGGCAGCCTCGACAGCGTCAAAACCGCCTTCCGCTACGGCGTGTTCGACTACCTGACCAAGCCGCCGGACCTGACCGAACTCAACCGCCTGGTAGGCCAGGCCCTCCAGAATGTGGATGTGCGGCGCGAGGTGCGGCGCCAACGCGTCGCCCCGCCGCCCGCGCCGGGCGACCTGGTCATGGGCCGCAACCCGGCCATGCGCGAGATCATGCGCCTGGTGCAGCGCGTGGCCGTCCAGTCCACCAACGTCCTGATTCAGGGCGAAAGCGGCACCGGCAAGGACGTGCTCGCCAACCTGATCCACCGCCTCAGCCCGCGCGCCAAGCAACCCTTCGTTCCCATCAACTGCGCCGCCATTCCGGACCACCTGCTGGAGAGCGAACTGTTTGGCTACGAGGCGGGCGCGTTCACGGGCGCGCGCAAGCAGAAGAAGGGGCTGATCGAGCTCGCCGACAAGGGTACGCTCTTCCTGGACGAAATCGGCTCCCTGCGCCTCGACCTCCAGGCCAAGCTCCTCCGCGTGCTCGAAAGCCGCGAGTTCCGCCGCGTGGGCGGCACAACGGACATCCACGTGGACGTGCGCCTCGTCTCGGCCACCAACCGCGACCTCCAGGCCGCCGTGGCCGCCAGTGAGTTCCGCGAGGACCTGTTCTGGCGGCTGCGCGTCATCCCCATCAAGCTCCCACCCCTGCGCGAGCGCATCGAGGACATTGACCTGCTCATCGCCAAGTTCATCTCCGAGTTCGCCCGCGAGTTCGGCAAGGAGATTCGCGGCGTCGCCCCCGATGCCCTCCAGGCCCTCCACGGCCACCGCTGGCCCGGCAACATCCGCGAGCTACGCAACGTCATCGAACGCGCCGCCATTCTGTGCGACGGCCCGGAGATCACCGCCGCCCACCTGCCGCCCGACCTGGTCATTTCCGCCCCCCGCCCCGACGTGGTGGGCCGCGCCGAAGGGCCGCACCTCCCCCCCACCGGCCTCGACCTCAAGAGCGTCGTGGCCGAGTTGGAGCTAGACCTGATTCACCAGGCCCTCGAACGCGCGGGCGGCAACCAGACCTTCGCCGCCCAGTTACTCCACATCTCCCGCGACGAACTCCGCTACCGCCTCAAGAAGTATCGGGCCAACGGCGAGGCCTGAGCCTCAGGCACTACCCTTCCGTCCTCATTAGCCCCTGGCCGGTGTCACCGGCCAGGGGCTT
>CAZFUK010000295.1:0-6700 GCA_964522005.1 uncultured Anaerolineales bacterium
GGGGCGGACGCGGCGGTGGGCGCATCAGCGGCGGGGGCGGGCACCGGCGCGGCCTGCGCCTGGGTCTCCGCCGCCGGCGGCGTCATCGCCGGCTGGTTCTCCATCTGCTCATCAACCATCAACGTACTCCTTTAGAACGGGAACTCCTCTGAGTCCTCGTCTTCATCGTCCACGCTCGGCTCGTTGTACGCCTCGCGCCGGTGGTCCAGCACGATCATCTCGTCGGCCACGATTTCGGTGCGGAAGTGCTTCTGCCCGTCGGGGCTTTCCCAACTGCGGGTTTGCAGTCGGCCTTCGATATAGACTTTCGAGCCTTTGCTCAGATACTGATTGCAAATCTCGGCCAGGTCGCGCCAGGCGACGACGTTGAACCACTCCGTCGCCTCGCGCCGCTCGCCGTCGGTCGTCGTCCAACTGCGGCTCGTCGCCACACTAAACGAGGTCACAGGCTTGCCGCTGGGGGTATAACGCATCTCAGGATCGCGGCCCAGGTTGCCGATAATCATCACCTTGTTCAATCCACGGGTCATCTCTGTCTCCCTACCAGCTCATCACGCGCCAGTGTTCGTCGTCGTCCCCAGGCTTCTTATTCGTCCGTGCGAGTGACCAGGTAGCGCAGCACATTCTCGTTCAGCTTCAGCTGGCGTTCCAGTTCGGTGAGCGCGGCCGCGTTCGCCTGCATCCGGCAAACCGGATAGTAGGCCTCGCGGGCGCGGCCGAGCGGGTACGCCAGGCGGCGGCGGCGGAAGGTTTCAGCGGCGGCGATCTGGCCGGTGTTATCGGCCAACTGCCCGACCTGAGTGACCTGGCCGCCCGCGTTGGTGATAATCGTGCCCACCTGCTCGATCAGCGCCTTGACGCCGTCGTTCTCCAGGGTGGGCTGGACGACCATCGTAAGCTCGTATTCACGCATGCGGGGGTAGCCTCCTTTCTACGGGATATGCCCCGCCATCTACGGGCGGAGCAGAAAGGTGGAGGAGAGGGAGCGGGAAGGGTCACGCTCAAGCTCAATTCCAAACTCCGTAAGTATATCTGCTTTCAGTGGGCAGGGCAAATTTCGGGATGTGCTTGACAAGGGCACCCCCTGGAGATAATATTGACATATCACTATTGGAGAAGGCAATGCCTCAAGAACGACTGACAACGACCATACATATCTCGGAGCATACGCGCGACGTGTTGCGGGAGTTGGCGCAGGTGGCAGGGGTCTCCATGCAGGAGGTTCTCGAACAGGCCGTCGAAGCCTATCAGCGTGAACGGCTGCTGGCGGAGGTCAATGCAGGATACGCCGCCTTGCGGACCGACCCACAAGCCTGGCAGGAGTGGCAAGAGGAACTGTCAGCCTGGGATGCCACTCTGGCCGATGGCTTAGAGGGCTTAGAGGTGTAATCGTCACACACAACAGGGGCGTAGGTTCAGAACCTACGCCCCTGTTCTTGTCTTGACACGTTACGCCGTCTGTTCCATCTCGTCCCAGTGGACGGGCTGCTCGCTCTGGGTGAGGAGCAGCGGGCCGGCCTCGCGGCGGATGGTCTCCGGCTTGATGACACACTTGCGAATGTCGCCCCGGCTCGGTATCTCGAACATCACATCGAGCAGGACGCTCTCAATGATCGTGCGCAGACCGCGTGCGCCCGTCTTGATCTTCATGGCCTCTTCCGCCGCCGCCTTCATGGCTTCCGGCGTAAAGACCAGTTCGACCTTGTCAATGGCGAACAGGCGCTGGAACTGCTTGACCAGCGCGTTGCGCGGCTTGGTCAGGATGTCCACCATCATGTCGGCGTCGAGCGGGTCCACCGAGACGACGACCGGCAGACGCCCGACGAACTCGGGAATCATGCCGAACTCCAGCAGGTCGTCGGCCGAGATGCGCTGGAGCAACTCACCCTTGGACAGGTCACGCGGGCCGCGCTCGTCGTCGGTCATGAAGCCGACAGGCGACTTGTTGACGACACGCTTGCCGATGATCTTGTCAATGCCCTCGAACGCGCCGCCGCAGATGAACAGGATGTTGGTGGTGTCGAGTTGGATGAAGTCCTGGTGGGGGTGCTTGCGGCCGCCCTGGGGCGGGACGCTGGCGACGGTGCCCTCGATGATCTTGAGCAGCGCTTGCTGGACGCCCTCGCCCGACACGTCGCGGGTGATGGATGGGTTGTCGCCGGTCTTGCGGGCGGTCTTGTCAATCTCGTCCACGTAGACGATGCCCTTGGAGGCGCGCTCCAGGTCATAGTCGGCAGCCTGGATAAGGCGCAGCAGGATGTTCTCCACGTCCTCGCCCACGTAGCCCGCTTCGGTCAGGGCGGTCGCGTCGGCGATGGTGAAGGGCACGTCCAGGATGCGCGCCAGGGTCTGGGCCAGCAGCGTCTTACCGCAACCCGTTGGCCCGATGAGCAGGATGTTGCTCTTCTGAAGCTCGACGTCGTCGGAGCGCACGCCGGCGCGGATGCGCTTGTAGTGGTTGTAGACGGCGACGGACAGGACCTTCTTGGCCCGGTCCTGTCCGACGACGTACTCGTTGAGGCGACGGTGGATTTCTTTGGGAGTGGGTGGCTTCGGCAAATTGAAGTCACGCGATGGGGCGACAGGTTCCTGCGCCTCCTCGAGCAGCATCTCTCGACACAGCTCGACGCATTCATCGCAGATATAGACATTATCTGGGCCGGCAATCAGGCGGTTCACCTGGTCTTGCTCGCGCTTGCAGAAGGAGCAGATATGCCCGCCCCCACGGCGACTACTTCTTGCCATCCACCACCTCCGTCCGCACGTCATCGGGACGCGCTTCCTCGGTAAAGTCAATCTTCGGGCCGGGCAGGACGTCGTCAATCAGGCCGTAGTCCTTGGCCGCCAGCGCGTCCATGTACTTATCGCGGTCGAAGTCGCGCGCGATACGCTGGATGGTCTGGCCGGTGTGGTGGGACATGACTTCGTGCATCCGCCGCTGGAGCCTAAGCAATTCCTTCGCCAAGATTTCAACGTCCTGGGTGTAGCCGCGCGCGCCGCCACCGGCCGGGTGCATGTGGATGGTGGCGTTGGGCAGGGCGTAGCGCCGGCCCTTGCTGCCGGCCGCCAGCAGCACGGTGCCCATGCTGGCCGTCATGCCGACGGCGACGGTCGAGACGGGGGCGCGGATGGCCTGCATGGTATCGTAGATGCCCATGCCGGCGTACACGACACCACCCGGCGAGTTGATATACATGCGGATTTCTTTGTCGGGGTCTTCGCTCTCGAGGTAGAGCAACTGCGCGACGATCAGGTTGGCGATCTGGTCATCAATGGGGGTACCAAGGAAGATGATGCGGTTCCTCAGCAGGAGGGAAAAGATGTCCCAGCCGCGCTCGCCGCGCCCCGTGTTCTCGATGACGGTGGGGATGATCCCACTGGGAGTGAACACAGTCGGTTGCATGGAGGATCCTTTCTGTGGCGTCCTAGACTCGATTGTACCACACAGGGAGGTTTCAAACTACTCTACTTAGTTGACTGTTTTTTGCTCTCGGTTCTTACACGTTTCGATGCCGGAACAACACGACAGAGACCGTAGGGGCGGGGTGGCCCGGCCCAGGGCGCGGCAACCGCGCCCCTACGGCTGTTGGCTACGCTTCCTTAAACTCACTGGTCGCGCTCGGGGGGGTATCGCTTTGGCCCGACTCGGCAACATTCATGCCAGTGTTGTCTGCCTGGTCATCACTGTCCAGCTCGTTCTCGTCGTCCAGCCCCTCGTCGCCTTCGTCGTCCTCGTCCTCCCACTCGTCCTCGTCCTCCATCTCTTCCGCGTCGGCCATGGCCTGGAGGTCGCTCTCGCTGTAGCCGGTCAGGGCGGTGATGTTGGGCCAGTCGGCCGGCTTGCCGGAGACGGTTTCGACGAGCCAGTTGAGGGCGCCGCGCAGGCGAGCGTTGGCCACCTGCTCCTCGAGGGTGCCTTCCGGCGCTTCGATCTCCTCCCGCTTGGCGATGGCGTCCATCAGCAGCGAGCGCTGGATGCGGCGCTCGACGGTTGGCGCCAGTTGGGCGCGGAACTGGTCGGGCGACATGTTGGTGAAGCGCAGGTAGTTCTCCAGGGTAAAGCCCATGCGCTGCATGGTCTCGGCCTGACGCTCCATCTCGTCCTCTAGCTCGGCGGCGATCATAATCGGCGGGTACTTGATGACCGCCTGCTCGGCCACCGCCGTCAGGACTTTGTCCTCCAACTGGTCACGGGCATCGCGGGCGCGGCGCACGCCTTCGTTGATGCGGATGCGCTCGCGCAGTTCGTCCAGCGTCGAAACGCCACCCAGTCCCAGCCCGGTGGCGAACTCATCGTCCATCTCGGGCAGCTCGCGTTCCTTGACGTCCCGAATCTCAACCTCGAAGTGGGCCGTCTTGCCGCGCAGCGCCTCGGTCTCGGCGTCGTCGGGGTAGGCTAGGTCGAACTCGCGGCGGTCGCCGGACGACATGCCAACGACCTCATCCAGGAAGCCGGACGGAAACTGCTTGAAGTTGTCCTCGACCAGCCAGACCTCTTCGTCGTGGACGTGCAGAATGGACTCACCATCCACCGTCCCGTTGGCGTGCATGGTGACGCGGTCTTCCAGCTGGGCGGGGCGCTCGACGGGCGTCCAGGTCGCCTGCTCGGCCTGGAGGTTCTCCAGGATGTCCTCGACGTCGTCGTCGGTCACGGCGGGGTCATCCACGGTGACGCGCACGCCCCGGTAGTCACCGGGGTCCACCTCGGGCTTCAGGGGAACGAGCGCCTTGATGGTCAGCGGCTCGCGCTCGACCATCTCGATGCGGCCGGGCGCGAAGGGGTCCAGCCCCGCCTGCTCCACGGCTTCTTTGTATATCTGGCCGCCCAGGTCATCCATCGCGGCATCGAAGACCTGGTCCTTGCCGAGCATCTGGAGAACAATGTTATAGGGGGCTTTGCCGGGGCGGAAGCCCGGGATGCGGTAGCGTTGGGAAAGCTTGCGCGCGGCCTGTTGCATGGCGCGCTGGACTCGCTCAGGCTCGACCTCGATGTGGAGGACGGTCTGATGGTCTTCAATCCCCTGCTGGGTGACGTTCAATTTCGGTCTCTCCTTGATGGGTGTCAATCCCATAGATTATAGCACAGAGTGGGCGAAATGGGGAAAGACGGGGGGGAACCTCTCCCCCGTCCCCTCCTCTGTAAGGGAGGGGAGCCTTCGCCCCCTTCCCTGGTAGGGAAGGGGGCCGGGGGGTTAGGTCCGCTGGCCCAACTCGCGGGCGAGCTTGTCCACCACAGTCGTCAGGACTTTGATGCGGGCGTAGCGTTCGTCGTTGGCCTCGACAATGGTCCAGCGGGCGTCGGGGGTACTCGTCTTGAGCAGCATCTCATCGGCGGCGCGGGCGTACTCGTCCCACTTGCCGCGATTGCGCCAATCCTCGTCGGTCAGTTTCCATGACTTATAGTGC
Organism: uncultured Anaerolineales bacterium; assembly: GCA_964522005.1. Classification (GTDB taxonomy): domain Bacteria; phylum Chloroflexota; class Anaerolineae; order Epilineales; family JAHCIE01; genus JAHCIE01. Next base: position 5,407 of record CAZFUK010000295.1, read on the forward strand.
GTCTGTTCGCGTTCCCGGAAGCGCCGTAACTGCTCGTCCTGGCTGATATGCAGCCAGAACTTAAAGATCATCGTGCCGAAGTTGAGCAGTTGCCGCTCAAACTGGTTGATCTCGGTGTAGGCGCGCTGCCACTCGGCCTCCGCGCAGAAGCCCTCCACTCGCTCGACCAGCACGCGTCCATACCACGAACGGTCGAAGATGGCAATCTGGCCCTGTTCGGGGAGCCGCCGCCAGAAGCGGTAGAGGTAGTGGCGGTCTTTGTCATCGCCGCTCGGCGCGGCGATGGGCCAGACCACGTAGCCGCGCGGGTCGAGGCGGGCGGTCAGCCGCTTGATGGCCCCGCCCTTGCCGGCCGCGTCCCAGCCTTCAAACACCATCACCACTGGCCGCTTCTGACGATAGACCTGGTAGCCCCACAGGTGCAGCTCGTTCTGCAGGCGGTTTAAGCTGCGTTTGTACTCGCCTCGCTCCAGCTGCACGTCCAGGTTGACCGTCTCAAGCATGGGCGTCCTCCCCTGTGGGCCAGTCGGCGGGCAGCAAGTTGAGGGCGCCGAGCCGCGTCTCCAGCGCGTGAAGCAGGGTCGCATAGATGACGAGGCGGGCATGATAGCGGTCGGTCGCCGCCACCAGCGTCCAGGGCGCATGGGCCGCGTTGGTGCGGGCCAGCATGTCCTCGGCGGCGGCCAGGTACTCGTCGTAGGCCCGATGCTGGGCGGCGTCCTCGTCGGTCACCTGCCAGGCAGTAAGCTCGTCCTGGAGGAGCTTTTTGAAGCGTTTGGCCTGCTCGCGCCGGCTGATGTGCAGCCAGAACTTGACGATAACCGTGCCATCGTTGGCGAGTTGCGTCTCGAACTCGGTGATGTCGTAGTACGCCTGTTCCCAGTCGCGCTTGCGCACCTGGCCGGTCACCCGCTCAATGAGTACACGCCGATACCACGAGCCGTCGAAGATAGCCATCTGCCCGTAGGTCGGTAGCTTGAGCCAGAACCGCCACAGCCAGGGGTAGTGCGTCTCGAAGGTGCGCGGGGGCGAGATGGGCGCGACCCGAAAGCCCCGCGCGTCGAGGCGTTCGGTCAGGACGCGGATGGCGCCGCCCTTGCCGGCCGCCGCCCAGCCCTCGAACACGACGATGACGGGCTGCCTGGCCCGGAACATAGCGTGGGCTAGGCTGTACAGCCGTGCCTGCAACTCCGGCAGGCGGCGCTGGTATTCCTCTTTAGGCGCCGACTGGTCGAGGCGCATCTGTTCGAGCATAGGTTCCCACTCCCTTGCCACCGCCACGCCAGCCTAAGCG
>CAZFUK010000296.1:0-6699 GCA_964522005.1 uncultured Anaerolineales bacterium
ATGCGCCTCGGCGTCGGCGCGGCCCATCGCGCGTTCATACACCACCGCCGGCCGCATGAGGGCCACGGCCCCCGCCAGGTCGCCCCGCGCCGCGTACACCTGCCCCAGCCCCCAGGCGGCCCGCGTCTCGTGGCGGCGGTCGCCCACCTGACGGGTCAGGGCCAGCGCGGCCTCGAAGCTGACCTGGGCCGCGTCCAGCTCGCCACGCGCCAGACGGAACTCGCCCAGGTTGATGGCGGCGAAGTACTGGTGGCGCGGCTCCCCGCTCGCGGCGGCCAGCTCACCCTCGCGCTTGAAGCAGGCCAGCGCCAGGCCGGGGTCATCCAGCGCCGCGTAGACGCGCCCCAGGTGGCCCAGCGTCAGCCCTTCCAACTCAGATGCCCCTAGAGAGCGGTGGATCGCCAGCGACTGCTCCAGATAGGCCACCGCGTGACGGTAGTCGGTGAGCGTGGCGTGGGCCAGGCCCAGGTTCATCAGGACGCGGCCCTCCTCGAAGCGGTCGCCCACCGCTCGAAACAGGGCCAGCGCCGGCTGCCAGTAAGTTATGGCCTCGGCGGGCCGCCCCAGGAGGTCATGCTGGCTGATGCCCAGGTTGGTGAGGGCAACGGCCTCGTTGCGCCGGTCGCCCACCGCGCGGAAGAGGGGCAGGGCGGCCTCCAGATAGCCGGTGGCCGCCTGCCCCTCGCCCATCTGGTTGAGCGTCCAGCCGAGATTGGTCAGGCAGTAGGCTTCGGCGTGGCGGTCGCCAAGCTGCCGAAACAGGGCCAGGGCCGTCTCGAAGCCCTGGCGGGCGTGAGCGTACTCGCCGCGCCCTACCTGGACGCGGGCCAGGTTGTTGACGGCCAGGGCCTCGGCGGCCAGGTCGCCCACCGCCCGCGCCCGTTCAAGCGCCTGGTTGTACCAGGCCGCCGCGTCGTCCTGGTCGCCCCCTACCCGCGCCGCGTTGCCGAGCGCGTCCAGGCAGGCGAGTTGGCCGACCGTGTCGTCCAGCCGCCGCGCCGCGTCCAGCGCCGTCCCGTTCCAGCCGCGCAGTTCCGCCAGCCGCCCGCTCTTCTCCAGGAAGGGCGACACGGCGCGGGCAAAGGCGACGACCAGGGCGAGGTCCGGCTGGCCGCCGCTGACCCAGGCCCAGGCGCGCTCAATCTGCGTCCACTCCCCCTCGAACCAGGGGCCGTCGCCGGCGTGGGCCTGGACCTGGTCGAGATAGTGGCGGGCGTGACGCTCGTGGAGGCGGCTCATAGGTCCCACCGCTGGGCCAGCGCCTCGGCGTAGGCGGCCACGAGGGTGTGGAGGCGGTAGCGGCCACTGCGGTGTTCCACCAACCCGCCCTGGACCAGCCGCGCCACGCTCTGTTCGGCCTCCTGACGCGAGCAGAGCCAGACCCCGGCCGCCGCGCCGAGGTCCCAGTCGGCCGGCTCTCCGCCGAAGACCGATAGGGCGGCGAAGCGTTCCTGGTCCACCTGGCCCAGGCGTTCGAGGCTGAGGCCCAGGATGGACGCCAGGCAGACCGGCTGGTCCTCGGCCAGTCCCAACCGCCCCTCCGTCAGGACCAGGCTCAGCCGCGCTCTGGGGTCCGTCTCCAACTCGGCCAGGCGGCGCTCCAGCCGCGACGGCACATCGGCGTCCAGGGCAAGCTGCCGCCCGGCCAGCGTCAACGCCAGGGGCAGGTAGCCCAGCCGCTCGCATAGCCGCCGCGCCTCGTCCTCATGGCCTGCCACCGCCCTGGGGGCGAGGCGGCGCAACAGGTCGAGGCCGGCTTCGGGCGCCAGCACGTCCACACGCAGCGTCCGCTCCGGCGTCGCCACCTCGTAGGCAATGGCGGCGTCGCGCGTGGTGACCAGGCAGCGTCCGTCGGGGCCGGCCAGGTTGAACAGGCGGGCATGGGCGGCGTCCCACACGTCGTCAATGATGAGCAGGGCGCGGCGGTCAAAGAGCGCGCTCCTCAGACTGGCAGCCACGTCGGCTGGGTCCGGTTCGGCCAGCACGTTGAGGCCCAACGCCTTGCCCCAGGCGTCGAGCAGATTCCGCAGCGTAGGCCGGGGGCCGACTTGCACCCAGAGTACGCCGTCGGGGAAGCGCTCGCGGATGCCAGGCAGCCGCCCCACAGCGATGGCGAGCGTCGTCTTGCCGATGCCCCCCAGCCCCGTCAACGCCAGGGGCGCCACATCCTGGGCCGAGGGATCGTTGAGGCACAGCGTCTGCCGAATCGCCGTCAACTCCGTCTGCCGACCGAGGATGGTCTGCGGCGGGCGCGCCGGTGTCAAGTATGGCGCCGCTTTGGGCAGCGGCTCCTGCGGCAGGGGCGCGCCCGAACCCAACTTGGCCTGGCGGCGCGTCTCGGCGGCCTTCGCCAGGAACGCCGCCCGGCTGGCCTCGTCCAGCAGGCGCTCGGCCAGGCGTTTGGACAACGGCTTCGAGGGGAGCCGCAACCCCGACTCCACCTGGCGCAGGTTAGTCACCGAGTAGTCCACTTCCGCCGCCAACTCCGCCACCGTCCACTCACGTTTCTCACGCAGTGCGCGCACCCAGGCCCCGAACGTTGGATAATCTTTTATCATACCTCTCCCGCCCCCGTCATACTTGACGCTCAGGCCCCCTTATACCGCTTTCGACGTGTGCACCACTTTTTGCACCACCTGGACTCATTCCCAGGTGAGCCATCCTGCGGTACAATGGCATTAGAATGATGCCCACGCCAGCCTGGAGCGTCCGTATGCGAACCCGTCCCGGCCTTGTCACCACCGAACTGACGCTGGACGAACTGGCTCGCCCTGCCATCGAGCAAGTCCGACGCTATGTGTCTGGGCTGGGGTTCACCGCCGACGACCAGCCCGCGCTGGAGATTGTGCGCCGCGCCGCCCGACGCGACCCGGCCGCCTTCGCCGCGCTCCTCGGTCTGTGCGACCCGCTCATCGAGCAGGGCTGCCCACCGAGCCTCTGGACGCGGCAGGACGAACTGGAGCGCGAGACGGGCAAGCGGCTGGAACACCGCTTCCTCCATGCCGAGCCGCCCTACCTCGTGACGACGCTGCCGGCGTTCGTACGCTATGTGCGCCTGACCGTCCGCACCGGTGTGATCACCCTGCTGCGGCGGGGCCTCCAGACGGTCCCGTTGGAGACCGATTGGGGCTGGGAGCCGTCCGCGCCGTCCCAGACGGAACGGCTGCTGGAAGTCGAGGCCAGCCGCCAGACAGCGCGCCTGCTGCTGGCCGCCCTCGACAACCTGCTTCAGCGCGAGGCGCTGCTGCGGCGTCACGGCTACGGCCAGTCGGTGGCCGCCATCCGCGCGGCGTTGCGGTCCCAGCAACCCGACATGACCACCCAGCAGGTCTACCGCCTGCTGGCGGTGGGCAAGCGGAGCCTCCAGCGGACCGCCGCCCGCGACCTGTACCTGGGTCGGCGCGCGGCCTGAGCCGTCCCCTTCCTTCGCTGTGTTCTCCCTTTCAGTGAGCGGGGCAAGGGTCGTCCGAGCTTGAGCAACTCGGCGGCCCTTCGCCCCGCTCGCGATAGGGGTCAGGTCCCTCTATTGTCGCGTAAAATCCCTTTACATGCCGTAAAGAAGTCACCACCTGGCGTGGACAAGCCTCCCCCCGCCCGGCCTATCCCTCCACCGTCACGCCCGTCAGCTTCTCCAGCGCCTTGACCAGGGCCTGCGTGCCCTCGTCGGCCAGGCCATCGGCTTCCAGGACGCGGAACAGGTTGTGGATGAGGCTGGTGCCCATGAGGGGCAGGCCCATCTGGTCCGCCGCTTCGAGCGCCAGCCGCAAGTCCTTCTGCTGGTTGCGGATGGAGAAGCCCGGCGCGAAGTCGCGCTTGAGGATGCGCGGCCCCAGGTTGCTCAACTGCCACGAGCCGGCCGCCCCGCCGCTCACCGCCTCCAGCACGCGGCCCACGTCCACCCCGGCCCGCGTGGCGAAGGTCAGCGCCTCGGCCATCGCCATGTTGTTGCCCACCACCAGAATCTGGTTGACCAGCTTGCACGTCTGGCCCGCCCCGTTGGGGCCGATGTGCGTAATCTTCTTGCCCATCGCCTCGAACACCGGCCGCACCCGCTCCACCACCGCCGCGTCGCCGCCGACCATGATGGACAGCGTGGCGTTGCGCGCGCCCACGTCGCCGCCGCTGACCGGCGCATCGAGCATGGCGATGCCCCGCGCCTGGAGCGCCTCGGCGATCTCGCGCGTGACCTGGGGCGAGATGGTGCTCATGTCCACCACGACCGCGCCGGGCCGCGCGCCGTGGACAATGCCCTCCTCGCCCAGCGTCACCTGGCGCACATCCTCCGACGCCGTGACCATGGTGATGATGATGTCCGACTGGGCCGCCACCTCGCGCGGCGACGCGGCGACCGTTGCCCCCGCCTGGCCCAGCGGCTCGGCGCGGGCGGCGTTGCGGTTCCAGACGGTGACGGGGAAGCCGGCCTTGAGGATGTTGCCGGCCATCGGCCCGCCCATGATACCCAGCCCGATAAAGCCTACACGTTCTGTCACAGGGACTCCTTGTGGGGAAGATTAGTGATTGACGATTGACGGTTGACGATTGGCGATTGAAGACGGAAGACGGAAGATTGAAGATTGAAGATTGAAGACTGAAGACTGAAGGGGTGAAGATTGGGGATTAGGTAGGGGGCTGTGCTATAATCTGCTACGTTGGGCGAGTAGCTAGCCCTACTCCCTAATCACCAGTCATCAGTTATCAGTCATCAATCGTCAATCGTCAATCCTCAGTCGTCAATCTCGCCATCGAGGTCATCGTGGACGCCGAAATCATCACCATCGGAACGGAACTGCTCCTGGGTCAGATCACCGACACCAACGCCGCCTGGCTGGCGCAACAACTGGCCGCCAATGGCCTGAACCTCTTCCGCAAAGTGACCGTCGGCGACAACGAGGCCCGTATCGCCGCCGCCATCTCCGACGCCCTCGACCGCGTGGATGTCGTCATCACATCTGGGGGCCTGGGGCCGACGGTGGACGACATGACCCGCGAAGCCGTCGCCCTCGCCACGGGCCGCGAACTCGTGTTCAACGAGGCCCTGTACGGCGACGTGGCCGCCTTCTTCCGGCGGCGGGGCACCGCTATGTCCGAGAACAACCGCCGCCAGGCCTACATCCCCAACGGCGCCATCCCCATCCCCAACCCGGTCGGCACCGCGCCGTGCTTCGCCGTGCCCGTCGAGCGCGGCGGCAAGACACGCTTTGTGGTCAGTCTGCCCGGCGTGCCCCGCGAACTCAAGCACCAGATGACAAACGCCGTCATTCCCCTGCTGCGCGAGAAGCTCGGCCTGTCCGACCTCATCAAGAGCCGCATCCTGCGCGTCGTCAACCTGGGCGAGAGCCGCGTGGACCAGCACATCGCGGACCTGGAACGGGCGGCCAACCCGACCGTCGGCCTGGCCGCCCACGCCGGGCAGGTGGACGTGCGCATCACCGCCCGCGCCAGCAGCGAGGCCGACGCCAACGCCATGCTCGACGCGATGGAGGTCCAGGTCCGCGAGCGTCTCGGCTCGTACATCTTCGGTCTCGACCAGGAGACCCTGGAGGGTGTCATCACCCGCGCCCTGGTCCAGTCCGGCCTCAGCCTGGCGATGGTCGAAACCAACACCGGTGGGCGGGTGGCGCAGCGGCTGGCCCAGGCCAGCGCGCAGCAAGGCGTCGCGGTGATTAAAGAGAGTATCGTCGCCCTGACACCTGACGTGCTTCGGCGTGTCGGCGGGGCGGGCGAGGGTGAGACGCTCGTCAGCGAGGCGAGCGCGCTCCGCGCGGCCCACTATGTGCGTCGGCTCAACCAGACCGACATCGGCCTGGCGATTGTCAGCCCGATGGAGGCGCTCGACCCCTACAGCGACAACGCCGGCGCGACGTACATCGCGCTCGCCGACGGCCAGGGCGAACTGACCCGTGCCCTCCGCTTTGGTGGCGTGGCGGACGTCGCGGTGTCCTGGTCCACCAACACCGCGCTGGACATCCTGCGCCGCCGCGTGCTCAACCTGGCCGAAGAGGGGCTGTAGGCCCTCCGACGTTAGCTCAAGTCCACCGTGCGGCCCAGGAACATCCGCCCCAGCAGTTCAATGGCCTTCTCGTACCCTCGGTGGAAGGCGTCGGCGTCGGACGCGGCCACGTCGGGCGACTGGCGGGCGATGGCCCAGCCCACGTCCTTGGCGATCTGGAGTTTGCGGCGGACATCACTCTCAAAGAAGACCTTCTCCAGCGGGCCTTCTTCGCTCTCGTCTTTGGCCTTCGGCACGACGCCTCCTCCTGCGTTGCGATGGCCCAAGTATAACGGGGAGAGCCGGGCGGGTCAAACACATGACGATGAGCGATTGACGATTAGCGATTGACGATTGGCAATTAAGGGTTAACGATTGAGGCTTGATGACTGGCTACCGACGACCGACGACCGCTTACCGAATCGTTATCGGGTGCGTACTGCTCTTTGTGCTGGCGGGGTGCAACCGCCTGAACCCCGCGCTGCCGACACCGACAACCCCGCCGACCCTCCCGCCGCCGACCGCCACCCTCCCGCCGACCCTGGCCCCCACCGCCGCGCCCAGCCCGACCACGGCCCCGCGCCCCACTGCGCTCCCTCCCACGGCCACCGTCCGCCCCCCGACGCCCGCCCCAACGGCGACGGCCAGCGCTCCAGGCCAGGCGACGCCGGGCGCTGGGCTGCCGCTGCCGCCGGGCGCGGTGGCGGGTG
>CAZFUK010000297.1:0-6661 GCA_964522005.1 uncultured Anaerolineales bacterium
ATACGGACCAGATCATTCCCGCCCGCTACCTCAAGGTGACGGACAAGAGCCAGTTGGGCCAGGGCCTCTTCGCCGACTGGCGCTATCGCAACGGCCAGCCGGTCGAGGACTTTGTCCTGAACCGGCCCGAAATGCGGGGCCGCCAGGTGCTGCTGGCGGGCGACAACTTTGGCTGCGGCTCGTCGCGCGAGCACGCGCCGTGGGCGCTGGTGGACCATGGCTTTCGCGCCATCATCAGCACCTCGTTCGCCGACATCTTCCGCAACAACTCGCTCAAGAACGGGCTGCTGCCCGTCGTCGTCGGCTCCGAGGTCCACCAGGCCCTGTTCGATACGCTGAGCGTGGACCCAGAGGCCGAGGTCGTCGTGGACCTGGAAGCCCAGAGCCTGACCCTGCCCGACGGCCAGACGGTGAACTTCCAGATTGACCCCTTCGCCCGCACCTGCCTGCTCCAGGGCGTGGACGAACTGGGCTACCTGCTCAACCTGGACGACCGAATCAGTGAGTTCGAGAAGCAGTATGCGTGAGACGTAATGCGTGATGCGTATTTCGTATCTCAGAAAGAAAAATACGAAATACGCACTACGAAATAGGAGGTTCAATGTCCCCGGCCGAGATTGACCCGAACTGGCCCGTGCTGACCGCCGACGACGAACAACTGATGGGCTGGGCCGAGTACATCGCCTACTGGCTCCAGGCCCAGACGCCGACGCCCGCCCGCCCACGGCCCGCCCGACCGACCAGCGTCGCCTACGACGACCTGCCCTGGGCGACGCAGTGCTTGCAGGATGTCTTCAATGGCTAGTCCTTCGTCCATTATTACCATTCGTTAGGGGTGGCACACGCTGTCACCCCTCCACGGCTTCGGGGTGGCAGCGGCAAGGACGGCGCGGCTCCCCGACAAGGAGAGAACCCGATGCGCATCCTTGTCTACGACACCACCCTCCGCGACGGCACACAGCACGAAGGCGTCTCCCTGTCCGTCGAAGACAAACTCAAAATCACGCAGCGCCTCGATGAACTCGGCGTAGACTACATCGAGGGCGGCTGGCCCGGCTCGAACCCCAAGGACATGGACTACTTCGACCGGGTCCGCTACTTGACGCTCAAGCATGCCCGCGTCACCGCGTTCGGCTCCACCCGCCGCGCCTTCACCCCTGTCGAGGAAGACCCCCAGATTCAGCTTCTCGTAGACGCCGAGACGCCGGCCATCGCCATCTTCGGCAAGTCCTCCGACCTCCACGTCGAACACGTCCTCCGCACCACCCTCGAGGAAAACCTGCGCATGATCGCCGACACCGTCGCCTACCTCAAGGGGCGCGGCCGCGAGGTGGTCTACGACGCCGAGCACTTCTTTGACGGCTACAAGCGCAACCCCGACTACGCCCTGGCGACGGTGCAGGCGGCGGCGGACGCGGGCGCGGATGTGATCGTTCTGTGCGACACCAACGGCGGCTGCCTGCCCTGGGAGATCGAGGCCCTCTTCGACGCCGTCAAGGAGCGGTTGCCCGGAATCCCGCTGGGCATCCACACCCACGACGACGCGGGCTGCGCGGTCGCCAACACTCTGGCGGCTGTGCAGCGCGGCGCGATCCACGTCCAGGGCACGGTCAACGGCTACGGCGAGCGCGTCGGCAACGCCAACCTATGTACCGTCCTGCCCAACCTCCAGCTCAAATGGGGCTATGAAGTTCTCGCGCCGGGCGCGCTGGCCCGGCTGACGGAACTGTCGCGCTACGTGGCCGAGACGGCCAACATGGCCCACGACTCGCGCCTGCCCTACGTCGGCTCGGCCGCCTTCACCCACAAGGGCGGCACCCACGTCACGGCCATCATGCGCGTCGAGGAGAGCTACCAGCACGTTGACCCGGCGCTGGTGGGCAACCAGAAGCGCGTCGTGGTGTCGGAGCTATCCGGGCAGGGCAACATTCGCTATAAAGCCGAGGAGTTCGGGCTGAACGTCAACGGCCATCCGGCGGTGAAACAGGTCCTCCAGCGGGTGAAAGAGTTGGAAAACCAGGGCTTCTCGTTTGAGGGGGCCGAGGCGTCGGTGGAGTTGATGCTGCGCCGCACCGAGCCAGGCTACAGCGCGCCGTTTGAACTGGTGGACTTTACCGTGGTGGTCGAACACCGCGAGAGCCGGGGCATCCAGGCCCAGGCGATGGTCAAGGTCAAGGTGGGCGGCGAGACGATGCTGACCGCCGCCGAGGGCAACGGCCCGGTCAACGCCCTCGACGCCGCCCTGCGCAAGGCGCTGCTGCCCCACTTCCCCGGCCTGGACGACATGCGCCTGACCGACTACAAGGTGCGTATCCTCGACTCGCACGCCGCCACCGGCGCCATCACCCGCGTCCTGCTCGACTCGACGACGGGCGACCGGGTCTGGACGACGGTGGGCGCCTCCACCAACATCATTGACGCCTCGTGGCAGGCGCTGGCCGACTCGTTCGAGTATGCCCTCGCCTGCGTCCAGCAGCCGGTCCTGGCCTAAACAGGGGACGATAGCATGACTTCAGTGTGGGAACCACGGTTCGCCCAGCGAACCCAACGCATGAGGAATTCGGCCATTCGGGAGTTGCTCAAGCTGACCGAGCAGCCGGATATGATCTCGTTTAGCGGGGGGCTGCCCGCGCCGGATGTCTTCCCGGTGGAGCGGGTGCGGGCCGCCACCGACAAGGTGTTACGCGAGTTGGGGGCGACGGCCCTCCAGTACGGCGCGACGGAGGGCTACGGACCGTTGCGGGAGATGATCGCCGCTGACCTGGCGCCCGATGGCGTGCCCCTGGCGGTCGAGAACGTCCTGGTCACGACGGGGTCGCAGCAGGCGCTGGACCTGATTGGCAAGACCCTGATTGACCCAGGCGACCGCATCCTGGTCGAAGCGCCGACGTATGTGGGGGCCATGCAGGCCTGGACGAGCTACGGCGCGGAGTACATCCTGGTCCCGACCGACGACGAGGGTCTACAACCGCAGGCGCTCGCCGCCGCGTTCGAGTCTCGGCCCAAGTTCGTCTACGTCATGCCCAACTTCCAGAACCCCTCCGGGGTGACGCTGAGCCTGGCCCGCCGCCATCAGTTGCTCGACCTGGCCGCCCGCTACGGCGTCCCCATTATCGAGGACGACCCCTACGGCCAACTGCGCTTCGAGGGCGAAGCCCTGCCCTCGCTGCTCGCCCTGGCCGCCGAACGACAGGCTGCCCCAGGCGCGTATCGTGGCCTGGTAACCCATCTGAGCACGTTCTCCAAGACCCTCGCCCCAGGGCTGCGGGTGGCCTGGGTCATCGCGCCGCCAGAGGTGAGTCGGCGGCTGGTGCAGGCCAAACAAGGCGCCGACCTGCATTCGTCTACCTTCGCGCAGATCGTGGCCTACGAGGTCGCGGCCGGCGACCTGATGGCCGACCATGTCCCGCTCATCCGCCAGGCCTACCGCGAGCGCCGCGATGTCATGCTCGAGGCGATGGCGGCCGCGTTCCCGCCCGGCGTGGCCTGGACGCGGCCGGCCGGCGGCATGTTCCTGTGGGTAACGCTGCCGGAAGGGGTGGACGCGGGCGAGGTGTTACGCGAGGCGGTGAAGGTCCGGGTCGCCTTTGTCCCCGGCGCCAACTTCTTCCCGTGCGGTGGGGGAGAGAATACGCTGCGGCTCAACTTCTCCAACGCCAGCCCGGACACCATTCGCGAGGGGATTGCGCGGCTGGGGAATGTGCTGCATCAGGCTCTCGACGCCCGCCAGGCTGCGCCGGCTCTCGCGGTCTAGCCAGGCGCGCCGACAACCACGGCTCGACACCTAAGAAAAGACCTGACAGGTTTCCGAAACCTGTCAGGTCTTTGTCATGGGGGGTGAAGGGGGGGGGGGGGGGGGGGGGGGGTGCCCCCCCCCCCCCCCCCCCCCCCCCCCCCCGGCCCCACAACCGCCGTTACGGGTCTGTCTACTTGCCCCGGCTGGGCAGGATGACCGGCAACTGGCCGGCCTCGGCGTCGGCCAGGCGGGCCGACTGGACCTGGATGCGCGGGTTGCCCTCGGCGCGGGCGCGGAACGTCAGCGTGACGAGCGTACCGTTGCCGCTGACGCCGCTGTCGGGCGCGAGGCGCGTAGCCGCGAAGCTGTAGCGGCCCTTGACGCTCTCATCCAGTCGGTTGGCCGCGATGTAGGCGTTGGGGAGGGCGTCGCCCGGCGTCGCCTGGACACCCGCCTGCGCCTCGTCCATGTCCACCAGGTCAACAATGGACGGGTCGAAGGTCAGGTTGAGCTGGGCGCCGAACAGGCCGGTCGCGCCGCGTACCTGGACCTGGACCTTGAACTCCTGGTCCTGGCGGACCAGACTGGGGGCGTTGAGCGTCAGGCGGCCCAGCGGACCCGCCGCCTTGTGCATCAGCTCGCCCGCCTTCGCGTTGTTGGCGAAGCTCATCTGCACGCCGTTCTTGCCGAAGTTGGAGCCGATCATGACGATGTCAATCAGGTCAATCACGCCGTCCTGGTTGATGTCCGCCCGTGGAGACTCATTGGCCGGCCGGTCGAAGTTCACCGCGACCATGACCAGGTCGAACAGGTCAATCTTCAGGTCGTCGTTGACGTCGCCGCCGATCATGCGGGCCACCGGCACCGTCACGATCTGGTTTTCGCGCACCGTCACGCTCGGCTCCAGGGCGGGCAGGTAGCCCGGCATGCTGGCCTGGAGAGGCTGATCGCCCGCCGCGCCTACCACCGTGTAGAGACCGTCGGGGTCGGTGACGCCGCTCTGCTCGCCGAGCGTTACCGTCACGCCGCTGTGGACCACGCGGCTCTGGAGTTCAACGCGGCCCTTGACCGTTCCAAGGGGGCCACCGGCCGGCAGAACGAGGATCGAGCCTTCCACCTGGGCGGGCTGGATGGGCGAGATATTCTGGTCGTACATCTCGACCAGGCCGAAGGTGAGCATACCCGTGCCCGTCGCCAGGCCCTGGAGGGTGAAGCAGAAGACCTCACCGGCGCCGGTTACGCCCTGCGAGGGTCGCAGGAGCGCCACGGCGTAGCGCATGCGGTCGTTGGGCGCGATGACCTGGTTGGCGGCGACCGTGCGCGTGCCGCCGTTGTTAGCGGCCGGGAACGCGCCCGGCTCCATGTTGATGCCGTTGGCGGCGTTGCCGTCGGCGTCCACAACCGAGACCAGACTGGTCGGGAAGCGCACCTGGATGTCCGCGCCGTACAGGTTGGTCACGTTCTCGATGGTGACGCAGAAACGCTGCGTCTGGCCGACCTGGAAGGACTTGGTGGCGGGCGCGATGCGGAGCACCGGCTGCGCGCCAGGGTTGATTGTCGCCGTCGCCGTCGTCGTTACCGTCGGTGGCACGCTGGTGTTGGTCGGCGTGGCCGTTGGCGTGGCCGTCGGCGGCACGGGGGTGCTGGTGCGCGTGCTCGTCGCCGTCGTCGTCGGGGTCGAAGTCAACGCGGTGCTGGTCGGCGTCGAGGTCAACTGGACGCCCGTCGGTGTGACGGTACTCGTCGCCGTGCGGGTCGCCGTGCTGGTGGCGGTGGCCGTGCTGGTGGCGGTCGCCGTACTGGTCGCGGTGGACGTGCTCGTCGGCGTGTTGGTCCGCGTCGGCGTGGCCGTGGCCGTGACCGTCGCGGTGGAGGTCGCCGTGGAGGTCGGCGTCGGCGTGATCGCCTGGGTCGAACGCCAGGTGTTGACGTAGATGTCGGTGTCGTCCGAGGCGTTGAACCAGAACTTGACGCGGATGCGCTGGGCTGGCGACGCCTGGAAGAACGGCTCGGTGTTGTAGAGTTGCGCGTTGGGCGCGGGGATGGACGGGCTGATGCTCGCCAGGTCGGCCTGAGTGTCCACCAACGGGTCACAGCCCCGGAAGAACAGGCGGCTGGCGTCGCTCTCCCAGTCGCTGGTGAGCAGGTAGTACTCGCCGGCGGGCAGGCCCAGGTCGGTGTACTGGTCGGGCAGGGTATGGAACTGCTCGGTGCTCCAGAGCGGGTTGGCGGGGGTCAGCGGCCGCTGGAACAGGATTTCCTTCAACTCACCGAAGTAGCGCGGCTCGGCCGTCTCGGCGTTGATGCGGATGGTCAGCGGCGGGCGCGCCCCGACCACGGGGCCTTCGCAGCGGGCGGGGTAGGTGCGGGCGAACTCGCTTGGCTCGCGGCGCGTCACGTCCTGGCGGATGCTGTGGGGCATGTTGAGCGGTGGCATGACCGACTTGAGGTTGGTGTCCACGCCAAACTGCCCACCCTGGAAGTAGCCCTGGAGGGCAATCGAGTCCTCGAAGTTCACGAAGTCGCACGGCTTGGGGGCCGGGGTGCGGATGGTGATGGACTTGAAGCCCTGGCTGCCATCATTGCGGATCGAAGTCAGGACGGCGGCGACGTTGTACTCGTGGCCGTCCACGAAGAAGCGCTTCAGATACCACGGCAGCGGCGGGGTGACGTTGTGCTGACCCTGGCCGTTGTCAATGGCCGCGCCGGCCGCGCCGAGCGCGCGGCCCATGACCAGGCTGGCGAACTCGCTCTGTGACTGGCCAGGGATGGGCGCGCTGACGGCCTGGACGTAGACGAACCACGCGCCGTCCGTCGCGCCGACGTTAGTGCCGCCGGCCGGGATGCGCCGCACCGAGTTGCGGTCGAGGATCGCCATCTCGCCCCGGCTGAGGGTGATGGTGCGGATGAAGTCGGGGTGCTTCG
>CAZFUK010000298.1:0-6647 GCA_964522005.1 uncultured Anaerolineales bacterium
GTGGCCCGACGACCTGCCCCTGCCGCTGGAGTGGCTCAAGCTGCGCTTCCTGGGCGTCGCCGCCAACACCTTCGTGGACAAGTGGGTGGCCTGGAACGACCAGGGCGAGGCCGTAGGGACCGTCGAGTTCTGGACGGAAGTCGGCGAGAGCAACCAGCACATGGGCTGGGTGGACCTGACCGTCCTGCCCGCCTACCGCCGCCAGGGTCTCGCCACGCGCCTGCTCGGCTACGCCGTCGAGGCCGCCCGACGCCGAGGCCGCCGTCTGGTCATCTTCGAGACCGACGCCGACATCCCGGCCGGCCTGGCCCTGGCCGAGCGCCTGGACGCGACCAAGGGCATCGAGGCCCACACCAACCAGCTCGTCCTGGCCGACCTCGACCGCGACCTGGTCCAGGCCTGGCAGGCCCGTGGCCCCCAGCGCGCCCCCGGCTTCCGCCTGGAGTTCCTCGAAGGCCCCTACCCCGAGGCCGACCTGGAGAACATGATCAACCTGTTCACCCTCTCCATGAACGACGAGCCGCGCGGCGACCTGGAGATCGAGGACGAGCGGCCTACACCGGAGCAACTCCGCGCCTGGGAGGAATCGAACGTCCGCCGCAAGCGCGAGCGGTGGATCGTCTGGGCGCGCGAGGTCGAGACGGGCGTCCTGGCGGGCTACTCCACGGTCTACTGGAGCGCCTTCGAGCCGGACACCATCCAGCAGGCCGGTACCGGCGTCCGCCGTGACTTCCGCAACCGGGGCCTGGGCCGCTGGCTGAAAGCCGCCATGCTGGACAAGATTCTGCGCGAGCGGCCCGGTGTCAAGCGGGTGCGCACCGGCAACGCCGACTCCAACGCGCCCATGCTCAAGATCAACTACGAACTGGGCTTCAAGCCCTACAAGGCGTGGACCGAGTGGCAGATTAGCGTGGACCAGTTGGCCGAGCGCCTGGCCCAGATGAGCGAGCTAGAGGAAGTGGCGGCGTAATAGTTTGCCGAGACCTGACAGGTTTTGGAAACCTGTCAGGTCTTCCCCCCACGAAGGATAAGGGAGACACAGCGATGACCATGCAGACTCAGGAGTTTGAAGCGCGGACCGCCAGTGAGGCTGTCCTGCGCGCCTATCACGAGTTCAACACCCAGATGTACGCCGAAGCCTGGCCCGAAGACCAGCCCGCCCCCATTGAGAACACCCTGGGCTGGCTGCTCAATGCCCCGCCCATGCTCGACGTCAAGCGCTGGCTGGTCTGGGGGGCCGACGGGGTGATCGCCGCCGCCGAGCTAGAGACGTGGCGGGCGGAAGACAACCAGCACCTCGGCTTCTTCGAGGTCAACGTCCTGCCCGCCTACCGCCGCCGGGGCCTCGGCTCGCAGTTGCTCGGCCAGGTAGCCCAGGAGGCCCGCCTGCGCAACCGCGTCAAGCTCCAGACCTGGGCGGATGGCGACTCCGTCTCCGGCCAGACGTGGCTCGCCAAGCTCGGCGCCCACCTCGGCCTGGAGACCCACACCAACCAGTTGACCCTGGCCGACGTGGACCGCGCCATGCTGCGCCGCTGGGTGGAGCGCGCCGAGGAGCGCGCCCAGGGCTTTGTCCTGGAAACCCTCGTTGGCCCGTTCCCGGAGAGCAGCCTGGACGAGATGGCCGCTCTCTTCAACGTCATGAACGACGCGCCACGCGGCGAGTTGGACATGGAAGACGAGAAGATGACGCCGGAGCACATCCGCGAGTGGGATGAGTCCATCACCCGCCGAGGCCAGGAACGCTGGCACATGCACATCCGCCACGTGGCGACGGGCGAACTGGCGGGCTACACCGAGACGGTCTGGAACCCCTACCGCCCGGACCTCCTCCATCAGTGGGGGACGGGCGTCTGGCCCAAGTACCGCAACCTGGGGCTGGGCCGCTGGCTGAAAGCGGCCATGCTGGAGAAGGTTCTGCGCGAGCGGCCGGCGGTCAAGCGGGTCCGCACCGGCAACGCCGACTCCAACGGCCCCATGCTCAAGATCAACTATGAACTGGGCTTCAAGCCGTACAAGGCGTGGAAGACCTGGCAGATTGACATCGCGCAAGTCGAACAAGCGCTGAACCAGGAGCTAAGCTATGCGTATTGAGCGTTTTGACCAGAAGACCGCGTCCGAGAGCGAGATGCGGGCGTTCCACGAGTTCGACGGCCAGATGCACGCCGAGGTCTGGCCCGATGACCCCCATCGCCCCTATGAGCAGTTCGCGCGCGACTGGCGCAACCAGCCGCCCCTGTGGCGCTGTCTCGTCTGGCTCGCCTGGGACGGCGACCGCATCGTCGGTAAGACCGAGACCTGGACCAGCCTGACCGGGGCCAACGGCCACCTGATGGACGGCGGCATTGACATCCTGCCCGCGTACCGCCGCCAGGGTCTTGCCCGCCGCCTGCTGGCCGCCACAGCCGAGCAGGCCCGCCAGGACGGCAAGACGCTGTTTATCTTTGGCACCAGCAACATCGTCCCGGCCGGCGAAGCGTTCATGACCCGTCTGGGCGCCGAGCGCGGCCTGACCTCCCACACCAACCAGTTGGACCTGGCCGACCTGGACCGGGGCCTGATGCGCCAGTGGATGGAACGCGCCCAGGAGCGGGCGGCGGGCTACCGGCTGGGCCTGTGGGTCGGCCCCTACCCTGAAGAGGAGTTGGCGGGCATCGCCGCCATGTACGCCGCCACCAACGACGCCCCCCACGACGACCTCAACGTCGAGGACGAGCACCGCACCCCCGAACAGTTGCGCGAGTTGGACGCCTCGATGGTGGCGCGCGGGGGCCAGCGCTGGTCCATGTACATCCGCCACGAGGCGACGGGCGCGCTGGCCGGCTTCAGCGAACTGTTCTGGAACCCGGCCGAGCCCGAGACCGCCTACCAGGGTTGGACGGCCGTCGTTCCGCAGCACCGCAACCTGGGCCTGGGCCACTGGCTGAAAGCGGCCATGATCGAGAAGCTGTTGGCCGAGCGGCCCGGCGTCAAGCGCGTCCGCACCGGCAACGCCGACTCCAACGGCCCCATGCTCGGCATCAACCACGCCATGGGCTTCAAGCCCTACCGCGCCTGGACCGTCTGGCAGATCGAGCGGTCGAAGGTTGAAGCGTACCTGGCCGGGCAGACCGACGACCGACAGGAGACGGAGGACGGACGACGGATGACGGAGGCGGTTCTCGTTCCCGCCTAATTCTGTCATATTGTAGGGGCGGGGTCTCCCCGCCCGTGGGGTCTCCCCACTATGGGCTTGTCCTGCTCATGGGGGCGCTCGCCCCAGGACGCGGAGACCGCGCCCCTACACCGTGACCGCTTCTGCAGGAGACCTACCCCATGCGTATCGAACGTTTCGACCCCCACACCGCCACCGACACCGACTGGGCCGCGTTCAGCCAGTTCGAGAACCTGTTCCAGGCCGAAGCCTGGCCCGACGACCCGCCGCGCAGCGAGGAGTATATCCGCCGCTGGTGGCAGACTTACCCTCAGCACGTCGAGCTGCACGTCTGGGTGGCGTGGAACGACGCGGGCGACCAGATTATCGGACGGGGTAACACGCGCATCTTCCACGTGGACCACAACCGCCACATCGCCATGTGCTGGCCCGCCGTCCACCCCGCCTACCGCCGCCAGGGCATCGGTACGCAATTCCTGCGCCGAATCGCGGCGGTCGCCCAACAGGCCGGTCGGACCGAACTCATGGGCTGGACCGACAGCAAGGCCCCCGACGGCATGGGCTTTGCCGAGCGCATTGGCGCGGCGCCCGGCATTCCCACCAGCACCAACCAGCTAGACCTGGCCCAGCTAGACCGCGACCTGATGCTGTCGTGGGTCGAGCGCGCCCAGGAACGCGCCGCCGACTACCGGCTGGAGATGTGGGAAGGGACGTGGCCCGACGCGGATATCCACGCCATGATCCGCGTGATGGATGCCATGAACGACGCGCCGCAGGACGAGGGCTGGGAGGACGAGACTTACACCGTCGAGCAACTGCGGGCGTTTGATGCGGCGAGGCGGGCGCAGGGAACCGAGTCGTGGACGGCGGTCGTGCGGCACGCCCCGACGGGCGCCATCGCGGGCTACTCCGAACTGCTGTGGAACCCGAACACCGGCCACGTCGCCCAACAGAGCGACACCGCCGTCGTGCCCGCCCACCGCAACCAGGGGCTGGGCCGCTGGCTCAAAGCCGCGATGGTCCTGCGGCTGGTGGCCGAACGGCCCGGCGTGCGCTTCATCCGCACCGGCAACGCCGACTCGAACCGGCCCATGCTCAGCATCAACCACGCCATGGGCTTCCGCCAGTACAAAGCCTGGACCACCTGGCGCCTTGGGGTGGACGCCGCGCTGGCGCTTAGGACGGCAGACGAAAGACGGACGACGGAGGCAATCCCTGCCAACGTTTCAGGAGACTGACGCATGCACATTCGCCCCTTTGACCCCCAGACCGCGCCCGACGCCGAGTGGGACGCTGTCCACCGTCTCCACGTCCAGATGGACCGTGAATACCACCCCGACGACGCGCCCCGCTCCCGCCAGGAGTTGGAACTGGAGTGGCGCAACCTCCCGCCCGCCCTCGCCGCCCACCGCTGGGGCCTATGGGACGGCGACCAGGCGGTGGGGCGGGGCGGCGTCTGGATTTGGACCGAGGAGACGAACCAGCATCTCGCCTCCTTCAACCTCTATGTCCTGCCCGCCTACCGCCGCGAGGGATGGGGCAAGCAACTGCTGGCATCGGTCGTTGCGCCAGCGCGCCAGGCGCAGCGGACGCTCCTCATGACCCAGACGAGCAGCCGCATTCCCGATGGCGAGGGCTTCCTGCGCCACCTGGACGCCAAGGCGGGGCTGCAACAGCGCGAGAGCCAATTGCTCATGGCCGATGTGGACCGCGCCCTGGTCGCTCAATGGCTGGCGGAAGGCCCGGTCCACGCGCCGGGCTTCGCCCTCGAGTTTGTCAACGGCCCCTACCCCGAACACGACCTGGACGCCATCTGCCGCGTCCTCGACGCCATCAACGACGCCCCACGCGGCGAGCTTGACCTGGACGACTGGCGTCCGACGCCCCAGCGCCTGCGTGAGTGGGACGAGAACAACGCCATCCGAGGGTTCGTGCGCTGGACGGTCTTCGCCCGCGACCTCACCACCGGCACCCTCGCCGGCTGGACCGAAGTCCTCTACAACCCGCGCCAACCCACGCTGCTCTTCCAGCTTGGCACGGGTGTCCTGCCCGCCTACCGAGGCAAGCGGCTGGGCCGCTGGATGAAGGCGGCGATGCTGGAGCGGATTGTGGCCGACCTGCCCCAGGTCACTCGCATCCGCACGGGCAACGCCGTCACCAACGCCTACATGCTGGACATCAACATCGCCCTGGGGTTCAAGCCCTACCAGATCGAGACCTCGTGGCAGATACCCACCGACAAGGTGGTGGCCTACGTGGGGGCATGACCGGGCACGGAGATGGTCCCTAGCGGCGTTTCAGGAGACTTAGCCATGCAGATCAAGTATTTTGACCCTCAGACCGCGACCGACGACGAGTGGGAGGCGCTGCACCGCCTCAACGTCCAGACCGAGCGCGAATACCACCCCGACGACGAGCCGCCCCTCCGCGAGGACATCGAGCTGTCCTGGCGCCACGAGCCGCCCGTGCTGTCCGCCCACCGCTGGGGCGTCTGGGACGGCGACGCGATGGTGGGGCGGGGCGGGGTGTGGATCTGGACTGAGGAGACGAACCAGCACCTTGCCATGTTTCACCTGTACCTCCTGCCCGCCTACCGCCGCCAGGGGCTGGGCAAGCAACTGTTGGCCTTGGTTGTTGACCCGGCTCGCCAGGCGAAGCGAACGCTGCTCCAGAGCAGCACGACCGACAACGTTCCCGACGGCGCCGGCTTTCTGGCCCACATCGGCGCGGAGCCGGGCCTCCAGTCACGCACCAGCCAACTGATGGTGGCCGACGTGGACCGCGCCCAACTCACCGAGTGGCAGCGGCTGGCCCAGGCCAAGGCGACGGGCTTCGCCCTCGAACTGGTCCACGGCGCCTACCCGGAGGCGGACATCCCCGCCATCTGCCGCCTCTTCGACGCCCTCAACGACGCCCCGCGCGGCGACCTGGACATGGACGACTGGCGGCACACCCCCGAACAACTCCACTGGTGGCACGAGCACAACGTCCAGCGCGGCTTCGACCGCTGGACGGTCTTCGCCCGCGACCTGGCGACAGGCACGCTGGCCGGCTGGACGGAAGTTCTTCTCAACCCGCGCCAGCCCACGCTGCTCCTGCAACTGGGGACGGGCGTCCTGCCCCAGTATCGCGGGCTGAACCTGGGCCGCTGGATGAAGGCCGCCATGCTGGAGAAGGTCCTGCGCGACATGCCCCAGGTCACGCGCATCCGCACCGGCAACGCCGTCACCAACGCCCCGATGCTGAGCATCAACATTGCGCTCGGCTTCAAGCCCTACCAGATCGAGACGATCTGGCAAATCCCCACCGACAAGGTCGCGGCCTACGTGGGGAGATGACAGAGGACGGTGGACGGAGGACGGAGAACCTCACCCTCCGCCCGCCCCCCTTCGCAGGGCAGGACAGGTAGGGGCGAGGTCGCCTCGCCCGCCCGCCTCGTCCGTCCTCCGTCCTCCGTCTGTCTTGCCTTCTACCGTAAACGGGTGTACAGTTA